>CAYTLM010000041.1:0-13376 GCA_964438485.1 uncultured Leptospirales bacterium
TCACTTTTTGCCAAGGGAACATTTAAACTCATCCCTATTATTGGCGGCATAGCAGCTGGTTATACTGCTGCTTTAATTTTAGGTGTGGTAAATATACAGCCAGTGCTTGATGCACCATGGCTCCGTGTACCTGCGTTTGTTTTTCCTGAATTTAACTGGAAAGCCATACTTTTTTTAACACCTGTTGTTCTTGCTCCTACAATTGAACATATTGGCGATATTATGGTTATCTCCAGTGTTACAGGGAAAAAGTTTTATGAAAACCCCGGATTCCACAGAACACTTTTTGGTGATGGTCTTGCAACAAGCTTTGCAGGTATGGTTGGCGGTCCCCCTAATACTACCTATTCAGAAGTAACAGGAGCTGTTGCCCTTACAAAGGTTTTTGACCCCAGGGTACTTCAAATATCTGCAATCTTTGCTATTATTCTCTCTTTTGTTGGTAAGCTTGGTGCTTTTTTATCCACAATCCCGGCTCCTGTAATGGGCGGAATAATGATAATACTTTTTGGTACAATTGCTTCCATTGGGATAAAAAATATGGTAGAACACAAAGTCGATTTCACATCTAACAAAAACCTTATAATTGTTGCTGTAATTCTGGTAGTAGGTATTGGTGGAGCTTCTTTAAACTTTGGCCAGTTTACACTTGAAGGCATAGGACTTTCAGGACTTGTAGGTGTTTTTTTTAATATCATACTGCCTGAATCAAATGATAACATTGATATTGGTGGGGATCCGGAAGAAACAAATTACGAAAAATTAGGATAAAATTTATTATGGAGCGGAATAATACCCGCTCCATATATATAACATCTGCAAAACAAAACTTAATTTGTCATATCAGCTGGCTGACCTGTTGCATCAATTACAGAACTCCAGAATCTGCTTTTGGGATTTATGGCTTTTTGCCTGGAAATAGCCAGTTCAATAGGAACATGAGTATAGTTGTTGTTCCACTGCCCTATAACCAGATCTGTTTTGCCAGCCATACCTGCATGAACAGCATACTGGCCAAGATGAATACAGTATATGGAATCATTTGGTACAGCAGGAGAACTTCTTATCATATAGCTTGGGTCAATATATTTCAGGTTAACTTCAAAATTCTTTTCAGCAAAATAACTATTAATTCTATCCTTGAGGAATACTCCTATATCCTTTAGTTTAATATTTCCTGAAGCATCATAGGATATTTTCGGATCTGCTTCCTGCAAAAGATTTTGCCCTGCCCCTTCTGCTACACATATAACTGCATGCTGTCTTCTAATAAGCCTGGCTTCAAGATGTGCCAGTAATCCATTATCTCCGTAAAGCTCAAAGGGTATTTCCGGCACAAGCACAAAATTTACATCATTCATTGCTAAAGCAGCATTTGCAGCAATAAAGCCCGAATGTCTTCCCATGAGCTTAACAAGCCCTATCCCGTTAGGTGCTCCCTTTGATTCAATATGGGCAGATGTGATTGATTTTACAGCCTGGGAAAAGGCAGTTTCAAATCCAAAGGATCGTTGGATAAAGCTAATGTCATTATCAATTGTTTTTGGGATACCCACTACTGCTAATTTAAGCCCCCTTTCTCTGGCAAGTCTTGAAATTTCAGTGGCACCTCTAAGTGTTCCATCTCCCCCAATGGTGTAGAGAATATTGATTTTCATCCTCTCCAGAGTATCAACAAGAATATTCATGTCATCGGTTCCTCCCCTTGAAGAACCAAGAATTGTTCCTCCATCCATGTGAATATCCCTTACTGCTTCAGGAAAAAGCTCCATGGGCTTATAATTTTTGGCAGGGTTTAACCCATTGTAGCCATACCTTATTCCATAAATAGTTGAAGTTCCATATCTGTAATATGATTCCATAACTATTGCTCTTATTACATCATTTAATCCAGGACAAAGTCCACCGCAGGTTACAATTGCAGAAACAACATTTTCAGGTTCAAAAAAAACTTTTCTCCTTGGGCCGGCAAGTTCAAAAGTTTTGTCAGTTTCAATTCCTGTTTCTTTATCAGAGTCAACCATTACATTATAGATCATTCGTCTTGAATCATTAACAAAATTAATATCACTTCCTTCGATTTTTTTCAAGAGTGGTGATTCAACTCTACATTCTCCAAGATTTTTCACATTAAAGTTCATTGTTAATCCTTCTTAATTATAAAAATTTTTATTTTAAAATTTTCTTTAAGCCCAATAAAATAATTTTATCATTAGTTGATAATTTTGAAGGCATATTGGTCTCATTATTATATTTATCCTATACTTAAACTTTTTAAAGTAAAGCACAATTGTGAATTTATATAATTCTCAGGTTGTTAAATAAATATAATATTTTTCAAGAGGAAATCCAGTAATATTTTGAAAGGAGAATATTTTAATAAAAAAGATAAAGATTCCAGATACTCTTTATTTTTTTATTACTTGGAATATTAAAATTTAAAATGAAGAGCCCAATATTCTGTTGCAAACCAGAATATTGGGCGTTTTTTTAGAATACTTCTTTTACAGGTGCTTCAAAAGTTTCGTTATAATGCTCAATTGGTTCTACTCCATATACTTTCATAAAATCAGGTCTTACAGGGCAGACTTTACACGCTGACCACATAACTCCCAATGCTAATTTTCTTGCTGTTTCATTGATATCTTTATCAACATCAAGAAACTTCAAGTAGCCTTTGTCACTAACTTTAAAGTTAAAGTTAGTTATGTTGAATCTACATTCAGCACACTTTCTTGAATTCTCTTTTGTTTTAAAGTTTATAAACCCCATATTTTCCCCCTTTCCTACTTTCTTTTAATTTTAATAATCAAAAAACAACTTTTGAACATAATCACTAAAGGTGTTTATATAAAAAAAAATTCATAACCCTGGCCATAAAATACGATCCTGTTGTGACAAAAAAAGGCAAAGTACCGAAAAACAGAGCAATCTCAATTTTGCTCACCACAGTTGAATGTAAAACCTTTTTCCCAAAAAAATTATAATGGTAATTTTCCGGTAATTGAGATCTTTTATAAATATTAACAAATATCTTTATTTTTAATATTAAACAAAAAAACATTATAACACCTGACATTAACCAGGATAATAGAATGACATCAACCTTGGCAAACATATCGGGTCTCTTTAGAACAAGAACAATGCTGACAATAGATAAGACCACATTGCTTATAGCTGTCTTGATAAAAGTTCTTAAAGATCGTTCCGATTTTTTTGTTACATAATTAAATAAAGATACAATATGAGCCAAAAACGAAAAAAATAAAAAAAGAAGAATTATAGTAAATATCATTTGTTTTCATATTTCGCAAGTGATTTATTTTTTAATAACTACGATTCAATATAATACAATAAAACTGTGTAAGTCAAGAAAAATAAATCTATTTTCTTTGAGGCAGGCAGTTTTTTTAAAAATTATAAACGCAGGGTTTGGTTTTCTATTCTTTTTTTGGGTTAAGCCTTATATTCATAGCATAGTATGCTCTTTTAGCTTCAGCTTTTACATTTGAATTAGGGTCATTTTTTGCCTTATTTAAAGCCTCAAGCACCCTGGGGGAATCATATCTGGAAAGAGCCTTGATAGCTTCTATTCGCACATCAAAATAATGATCATTCATAAGCTCCAGTAATATATCAACTGATGAATTTTCTTTAAGAAGGGCAATGGATTTAATGGCTTCAAATCTTACATTCTTATATTCATCAAAACATGCTTTATGGAGAAGAGGTAGTCCTATAAGTTTTCGTGCTTTACCTATATTGGTTACTGTTACAAGTCTTTTAGCTACACTTTCATTCATGTTTTTTACCATGAGCAAAAATGGAGCGTCTTTTAATGCATCAATAGCTTCAGGAGTATCAATAGCCTTTAGTGAATATTCAGCAGCTTTCCTTACATCTGGACTTGCGTCAGTGAGTGCACCTTTTAAATAATCAATGCTGGAAGGGTTTTTAAGCTTTCCAAGTGCAACAATAGAATCAAGGCGGATTTTTGAATTTGGATGATGAGTAAAATCAAAGAGAGTGTGAGTCATGGATTCTACCAGCATATCTCCAATTGATCTTATAGCTTCAAGCTGAACAGAAAAACGTTTTGCATTAAGCCCCAATGCAAGGATATTTGTTATCCTGTCATCACTTGCAGTATAATAATGAGGAAGAAGCCTTAAAACTTCTATCTGCTCATCAATTCCCCCATTAACTACTATTTTATAAAGCTCATTCATAATGCTCGTATCACCAAGCCTTGCAAAAGAAAAAACCGCATTATTTTTAGTCATTCTATCCTTGTCTTTAAGAGCAATTCGAAGCTTTTCCAGCTCAACTAAATCCGGATTTTGTTTATAAAGAGAATAAAGTGTATCAAAAGCTTCAATTCTCACATCAGATTTTCTGTGACGTAAATATTTATAAATTTTTTTTATTTTACCTGCTTCTAAAAGTTTGGGAATATCAGGTCTCCAAAACATAATGCACCAACCTATAATATAACATTTTTGAGTATAATTACATGAAATTCACGAAATGATAAAAAAAAACGCTTGAGCTGTCAAGCCTGTAAAACTTTATTATTCGATTAATAATGAAAAAGATGTTGAAAAAAATAACTGGGTGTTGTAAATTAAAAAATAGTTCATTAATTAAAGAGTTTACAATATTTTCTACCTCAAACATGAAGAATATATTTAATTTTGAATTTTTCTCTACTATAACTTATTATAAAAAAACAATTATTAAGGAATAATTCATATATGAATATAAAAAATGTTAAGCTTTATAATGCAGATACAATGGAATATGCAGGTGAAATTGTGGTTAACACTGATAAATGGGAATATGTTGATGTGGCAAATTCTGAGCTTGTGGAAATGACTCAAAAAATGCCTCTAAAAGCCCTTTTGCCCTGTTTAATTGCATTCAATCTTGTTTACGATCTTTTTGAAGAATAGATGAGGCTACACTTTTATGGCTGATTTTGACGGCTTTGAATTTGATTTGCTTGATAATGACGAAATAGTTTCGCCAGATGATGATATTTTAATGATGGATGCAACCGAATTAATTAAAGAATCAGGCAATTTTAAAAAAACTATTGCTGACAAGAAAAATGAAACAGAGAGGACAATATCGAGAAAAAGAAGCTCTGCGGATTTTTCCCCGGATATGGATCTAATCCTTCTTACTGCGCAGTCATCCATGATTCTTGAAGGAATGAATCTTATTTTTAAACACGATTTTAAATCATCAAATTTGACAACTTTTTCTGAAGCAATCAAAGGTGTTGATCTTCACATTAAAATATTGCAGCGAAATCCTGAAAACTACAAAAAACTTTCTGTAATGCTTAGCAAAGATAAGGAATGCATGGAAGTACAAAAAATTACATTTAATCTTTATAAAACTGTATATGAAGAACTCCCAGAATCTGAATCTCAGCAACAAAGGGCATTTGAGCTAATAAGGGATACTTTACACAATGGATACAACAAATCACTTATTTCATTTGCTTTGATTGAAATAAAAAAATTTTATTTTATGACAGGAGATCCTGATTTCTCTAAAATTGATGAAGTAATTAAAACAGAAAAAGATAAAGGAGCTTCTTATTTCTTAAAGCTGGAAAAATATGTAGCTATAGCAAGAAATCTGTTAAAAACAGGGAATTTTGAAATCAACAAAGGCATGAAGGGGCGGGAAATAAATGTTTTTATTGTTAAGGCTTCCCAGGTTTTATTTTATTATTTTTCTAAAACAAATTATAATGATAAAGCTAATTTTTACAACAAACTCTATGAAAATTTCAAAAAATATTTCATAGTTAAATAAAAAGAAACATCAAACAACAATACAACCAAAAGGGGGAAAACATGAAAAACGTCAAATCAGCCCAGGACAGGTGGTATATTCAGGAATTAACCTGTCCACAGCTTTTAAACCGAAATGCTTTACAGTTTGGTGACAGGCGTTTCCAGTGGTGGAAAAAATCAGATGGAACGCTTGAGTCTAACACCTATACTGAAGTGTGGAGACTTGTAAAGGAAATGGCAAGCGGATTAATGGAATTTGGAATAGAAAAAGGTGACAGAGTAGCTGTTTTAAGCCATACAGCTCCGCAATGGGTTTGGGCTGATTATTCAACCTTGTGTGCAGCTGGTGTTACTGTATGTATTTATCCCACTCTTTCTGAATCTGAAATAGCCTATATTATCAATGATTCAGGTTCTAAAATAATTTATGTTTATGATGAAACACTTCTTAAAAAAATATTAAATATACGCTCCCAAACCCCTTCATTAAAAAAAGTAATTCTCTTAACTGGTGATGTGCCAGGAAATGATGATTTTGTTATAAGTTTATCCCAGCTTCGAAAAAAAGGTGAAACCTTTTTAGCCAGGGACAAGGATGCATATGATAAGAGGTGGAGATCCGTTGAAATGACTGATCTTATGACAATAGTTTATACATCCGGTACTACAGGTATGCCACGAGGTGCTGTTCATACCCATCAAAGCTTTAATGCTGCCTGCTGTAGAGACTGCCTGCAGGTTCCTGTAGCTACAGATAGCGAAGTGTTTCTCTCCTTCCTTCCACTTGCTCACACCTATGAGCGCGAATGTGGTCATGGAATAGCAATGATAACAGCATCAACTATTGCCTATTCATCACCTCTTGACCTTGTTGGAGATCTTCAGATTTTTAGACCTTCTATTTTCATGTCTGTTCCCCGTATATACGAAAGGATATACATGGCTCTGCAGGAGCAAACATCAAAGTCACCTGTTAAGAAAAAAATATTTGATGCAGCAATGAAAACAGGTCTCCAGGTTGTTGCAAAACGTCAGGATAAAAATGGCTTCCTGGATATGCGCGATAATGTTGATTTTACAGAAAACCTGGGATTTTGGCTCAAATTCAAATTTAAGCTTTTTGACAAACTTCTCTACAGCAAAGTTCGGGCTCTTTTAGGCGGTAATTACAGATTTGCCTTTTCAGCTGCAGGAAGCCTTTCTGCTGACTTATGTAAAACCTATATGGCAATGGGAATTAGAATATTTGAAGGATATGGCGCAACTGAAACATGGAATACTATCAATCTCAACTGGGATTACAAGGTGCTCCCTGGTTCAGTAGGCTCAACCTGTATAGGGGTTGAAGGCCGCATTGCAGAGGATGGCGAATGGCAGGTAAGAGGAAATAACAACTTCATAGGATACTGGAATAATCCGGAAGCCACAGCTGAGGCATTCACTGAAGACGGATATTATAAAACTGGAGATATAGTTGAAGAGATTGCAGATGGATATATCCGCATTGTTGACAGGAAAAAAGGACTAATGGTTCTGGACACAGGAAAAAATGTTGCTTCCAATAAAATTGAAAGTAAATTTTCTCTGACAAAATGGGTAGATACTGCTGTACCTGTTGGAAGTGAAAGAAAGTTTGTTTCTGCACTTGTTATTCCCAACTTTGATGCTTTGGTTGAACTCTTTGACAAAGAAAAGATCAATTACAACAAGGATAAAATTTTAAGAGTAACAGAGCCAATGCCCATGATAGTTGAAGTTGATGACTCCTTTCTGGAAATACCCAGGTTAAAGGAGCTTATAGACGCAGATGTTCAGCAGGTTAACAAGGAGCTTGAAGAATATGAAAGAATAAAAAAATACACAATTCTTAAAAGACGACTTACAATTGATGATGGGGATATGACTCCAACATTAAAGGTAAAAAGAAAATTTGTACTTGATAAATACAGTGATCAAATAGAAAAAATGTATTCATAGTTTTCCCGGATGTTCTTCCTGATTTTTTGGAGGAACATCCGATTTTACTCCTCCATTATTATAAAAATTAAGTATCTTTTTAAAAATATAATGTTGTTTTTCCTGCATAGCCTATATAAAATAACAGCTCAAATTAATATGTAATAGTCAGGTATCGAAATGAGTATTAACAAAAAAATAATGATAATTACTGATTCTGTGTCAATGCCAAGAGATGAGGTTCCCTATGAGAATACCTGGATTTCCCTCTTAAAGGAAGCAATGCCTGATTTTGATTTAATGGACAGATCAGCCCGAGGCTCAACCAGCACCCGTCTTGTAACAGAGGGAGGCGCAGGAGTTGATTTACTTGAGTCCTATATGCCAGGACTCGTTATTCTTCAATTAGGTATGGCTGAAAGTGCACCAAGACTTTTTAAGAAAAAAGGATTTGAAGTTTTCTTTTTAAATCATATTATCCCAAAAAAATTTATACCTGATTATATAAATTATGTTAAACGCACCAGGGGCAGAAATCCCAATATTACAAATGTCTCACCTGAACAGTACAGGCTTAATCTAATCAACTTTGCTGAAAGATGCAGAAATACCAATACAATACTTTTAATCGTGACTATACTAAAACCTACAAACCTTTATATATCCAAAAGCCCAAAAGTTAAACAAAACATAGATTTATACAACAGCATTACCAGAGAAGTAGCCAGAGAGTTTAGCAACATAAAGATCATTGATCCTGTTGCAGAAGTTAAGGATGTTGATTCAATATGCCTTGATGAGCTTCACATCAATATAGAAGGGCATGACATTTATTTTAAAAAAATACTCGAAGCTTTAGAATCCATCTACAACAGGTGATTTTTTTCTTTGTGGAAGCGGACCCATGTACATATAAAAATAAGATTTAATTTTTCCATTATAAAGTTTTCTGTTTTTATTCGCTTTTTTCCCAAACTGTTTTTCAAAGTTTTCAAAGGAAGTAATTATAAAATAAGACCAGGATTCAAGCCTGCTAAAAACCTCTCCCATTTCCCTGTATAAACCAGATATAGAGCTATCAAAATTCATTCTTTCGCCATAGGGAGGGTTGGTTATAATACATCCAAATTTTTTTTTGCTGCTGAACTCAGAAAGTGGCTTTTTCTCAAAAAGGATTGAATCTGACACCCCTGCTAATCTGGCATTCTCCTGTGCAAAATCAAAAACCTTTTTATCATAATCTGAGGCGTATATTTCAAAATCCCTGTTAATTATCTGCTCCTGCGCTTCTTCCCTGTATTGACTCCAGAGACTTTCAGGAATTTGTGGCCACATCTCAGATACAAATTCTCTATTAAGCCCGGGAGCTATGTTTTTGGCAACCATTGCAGCTTCAATAGCTATTGTTCCTGAACCGCATAAAGGATCTGCAAAAGGGCGATCCGGGCTCCATCTGCTTAGATTAATCATTGCAGCAGCAAGGGTCTCTTTTAAAGGCGCATCTCCCTGATGAAGCCTGTAACCCCTTTTGTGAAGCCCTGAGCCGGAAGTATCCAGAGTGAGCAGAGCCATATCATTGTGTAAACTTATTTCTATTTTATAAACAGGCCCATCTTCATCAAACCAGTCCTGTTTATATTTGCGCTTCATTGACTCAACTATTGCCTTTTTCACAATAGCCTGACAGTCCGGCACACTAAAAAGCTTTGATTTAACAGACTTGCCTGTTATGTGCATTTTCCCATTAAGGGGGATTATATCTTCCCATGGAATTGCCAAAGTACCCTGAAAGAGTTCCTCAAAATCCAGAGCCTTGAACTCTCCCATTTTTATCAAAATTCTATCAGAGCAGCGAAGCCATAAATTTGTTTTTACAATATCTTCAACTTTTCCGGAGAATGTAACACTGCCATTTTCGACCTTTAAATTTTCAAAACCAAGTTTTTTCAATTCAAAGGATACAACAGATTCAAGTCCAAATGCAGCAGTAGCAATAATTTCAAATTCAGACATATTTTTTCCATATAAATTAAATATTAGTTTTTAAAATCACAGGAGTTGCAACTATTCCTGTTAGCTATTAAAGAATAATCAGGCAGTTTCAAAAGGTGAGTTATTTAAAATAAAAAGGTCATCCCTGTTAATAACTTCATCAAAGTATTTAATTCCAAGAATATTCTTTATCTGGTCTGTTCTCTTCCCTTTGATTATATCAAGCTCTTCAGAGTTGTAATGCACAATACCCTTGGCAAGCAGCACCCCTTTAGAATCAGCAATTTCAATAATATCGCCCATATCAAACTTCCCTTTAACTTCAGTAATGCCTGTAGCAAGAAGAGATTTTTTACCTGTAACAAGGGCTTTAACAGCACCTTCATCAATTACAATGGAACCCTTTGATTTCCGTAAGCTAATCCACTTTTTTCTGCTTGTAAATCTTTTGTTTTCACCAATAAACAATGATCCAATTCTTTCACCTGACATTATTCTCTTCATTATTAAAGGTTCATTCCCATCAGCTATTATCATTTTACCGCCGCATCGCATTATCATTTCAGCAGCATTGATTTTTGTAATCATTCCACCTGTTCCATGAACAGTACCAGCTCCGCCTGCCCTGCTTCTAATATCTTCATTGATTTTAAAAATCTCATATACTGGCTCCGGATCTTTTAAATCATAATAAAACCCGTCAATATCGCTTAAAAGTATAAGCAGATCCCCCTCAATCAGGGTAAGCACATGCGCAGAAAGTGTGTCATTATCACCTATTTTAATCTCTTTAACAGTAACTGAATCGTTTTCATTGATTATTGGTACAACCTTTAAATCAAGAAGCGCATTTATTGTATTGCGGGCATTTAAAAATCTGCGCCGGTTTCGCATATCATCTTCAGTGAGAAGCATCTGCCCTACGTGAATACCTTTCCTGCTAAAGCATTTACTGTACTCATCCATTAGCACTGTTTGTCCAATAGCTGCTAATGCCTGCCTTTCGGGGATTGTCAAATGATTGCGAGTCATGTTCAAAACTCCGGCGCCTGAGGAAATTGCACCTGAAGTTACAATAATAACCTGCATACCGCTATTAATAAGAAAAGAAACATCATCAACAATTTTTGAAATTTTTTCAGGGCTGATTTTATCATTCACAGTAATAGTAGAAGTACCTATTTTTACAACAATGCGTTTTACTTTGTTTAAATAATCAGTCCTTTTCAATCTGAGACTCCATCATTTCTTTTATTGCAGCATAAAGTGGTTCAAGGCTTTCCCTGGCAAGAGCAGATATGGGTATTACATTTTTACCAATAAGTTTAATCTTATCCTGAATTTCCTCTTCACTAACAAGATCCATCTTGGATAAAATTATTTTGAACTCCTTATTAACCAGTTCCTTATTATAGGTATTCAGTTCATTTTTTAATAGCTCAAGATTATAAAGGGGATCCGGTTCAGATGCGTCAATTATAAAAAGTACACACTTTACTCTTTCTATGTGCTGAAGAAATGATAGCCCCAAACCAAGACCCATGTGAGCTCCTTCAATAATCCCAGGTATATCAGCAATTTTATAAACCTTGCCATCCGGGAAATGAAGCACTCCAAGATTAGGAATAAGCGTTGTAAAGGGATAATCTCCTATTTTGGGATTAGCATTAGTAATAAGAGAAAGAAGCGTTGATTTGCCGGCATTTGGCAATCCAACAAGACCTATGTCTGCAATAAGCTTTAAATTAAGGCTTATTTTCATTTCAATCCCCGGCATTCCAGGCTGGGCAAAACGGGGAGTCTGATGGGTTGATGTTTTAAAAAAGGCATTACCCTGGCCGCCAATTCCCCCTTCTGCAATTTTAAAGGGCTCGTTTTCAACTATCAGATCAACAATAGTTTCTCCAGTTTCAGCATTAACCACAACTGTTCCTGGCGGAACCTTAATAGTCAGATCCTCGCCATCTTTGCCAATACGGTTTTCACCCATTCCATGGCTGCCATTTTTAGCTTTGTAAACCCTGTCGGAAAAAAAATGTGACAGATTATAATACCTTCGATCAGCTTCTATATAAACATCACCGCCCTTACCGCCTCCACCACCATCAGGCCCTCCCTTGGGAGCATATTTTTCTCTTCTAAAGGATACTGCTCCTTGTCCTCCATCTCCTGATTTAATATGAATATCTATTACATCTGTAAATCTGCTCACTTAGTTTAGCTCCAAAAAATAAAAATCGCGTATGATTACATACGCGATTTAATAATATCAAATTTAAAATTCAAATAAAAAATTAAACAGCTGTTGGATATACTGAAACTTTTTTCCTTGTTTTATCAAGTCTTTCAAATTTAATATATCCATCAATCTTGGCAAAGAGTGTATCATCTTTTCCTCTGCCAACATTATTTCCTGGATGAATTTTTGTACCGCGCTGTCTTATTATTATAGTACCACCAGTAACTAATTCACCACCAAATCTCTTAACGCCAAGTCTTTGCGAATTTGAATCGCGTCCATTCCTGGTAGAACCACCGCCTTTCTTCGTTGCCATAATATAACTCCTTAATGTCTTTCAATATCAATGATTATAGTGCCAGGATATTCTTTGCTTATTTCAGAAGACCCCAGTATAAAAGATTCAATTAAAAGTTTAAGTTTATCTGAATCTTCACGTCCTATATTTTGAATATCAATTTCTGTGCTGAGCAGACCGGACTCACTTCTTTTAATCTTCTGTTCTAATTTAAGTATTCTGGAAACTGAAAGAATCAGGGTCTGAAAAAGTGTTGATATTCCAGCACACACAATATCTTTTCCTTTTACACTATAACCAGAATGACCTTCAACTTTTATTTTAATTACACCTGAATCAGGAAATTTTAATCCTGTACCAAAGGAAATATTTAAAAATTCAATCCTAATCAATCAGTTTGCAACTAACTCACTTATTTTTAGTTGTGAATACAAAGGTCTGTGGCCCAAAGTTCTTGTATAATTTTTTCTTTTCTTAAACTTTATACCACGAACTTTTTTGCCCTTAATTTCGCCAAGTACTTCAGCCTTAACCTTAACATTGTCCAGGTAGGGCTGGCCTATTCTAATGTCACCTTCATTTGAATAAAGAAGAACTTTATCAATAGTAATGCTTTCAGGGCTGTTTTTCAGCCTGTCAACATTGACTATAATATCTTTTTCAACTTTATATTGCTTACCCGCTATCTCTACAATTGCATACATTGAATTATCCTTTTATCAATACTTATTATAAATATACAAGAGGATTGCTCCCCTTATTATTGGGCCCACAAGGAATCGAACCTTGGACCTACTGATTATGAGTCAGCCGCTCTAACCATCTGAGCTATGAGCCCTTTTACTTATGCTTTAGCCATATATTACGCTGATCTTTTTTATGTCAAGAAAATATTATAAAAAAAAGGACTAATGAGACATAAAAAATAAGCTTTAAATAAACAGATTTTATTTTTCGTAAATTATTTTTGTTCCATAAGGATTATCCGCATTGCTGCCAAAAAGATTTTTTTTGCCAAGCTCATCTGCATCGCTATATGCTTCAACAATACCTACAAAATGAACTATAAGAGTCATAAAAA
>CAYTLM010000042.1:0-13228 GCA_964438485.1 uncultured Leptospirales bacterium
AGATAAAAAAATGAATTCATTTAACCGGAAATTCAGCCGGTTTTTCTGCTTATTAAAAAACTGAAAAACTTATCCCCTTTCAAAACACCTAAATGCTTGACAGATAATTACAATCGCTTCAATAATCAAATTTATGAAAATTTAATTTAATTCATTAAAAGGATACTCATACTTTTGGGATGAAAATAATCTGTAACCAGTGCGGAGCATGCTGTATTGCTCCATCAATATCCTCCCATATACCAGGGATGAATAATGGTAAACCTGCAGGTGTCAAGTGCATCCATCTTGCTCCTGATAAGAAATGTAAAATTTACAGCACACGCCCTGAGGTATGCAGAAATTTCACTCCAACAACTGATTTATGCGGCAATACTTTTAAGGAAGCATATTCAAACCTATCGCAACTTGAAGAGATGACAAAATGATGAGATAATCAGGGATTAATCTGAACAATGAAAAAAAGCTTTTACATAGAAACCTTTGGATGCCAGATGAACAAGGGAGACTCGGAGCTTATGGGGCTATCCATGATCCGCAATGGATTTATCCCTGCCACAGATATGGGAAATGCCGAAATATGTATTTTCAACACATGCTCTGTAAGACAAAATGCTGAAGACAGGGCCATTGCCATAATCAAAGAAGCAAGAAAATCCAGGGCTAAAAAAAACTCTCTGATTATACTTGCCGGCTGCATGGCACAGCACATTGGAGATGATATAGTTGCCTCTGGTATTGCTGACATATCCATAGGACCATACCAGTCTCCTGCCTGTGGTGAGATTGTAACAGAATTTTTATCCAATGGCAAAAAGAAAATATATACATCCCAGGAACCTGAAGACTTTGCTCCAAGGATTAACAATGATCTTATACCAAATGAAGATAGACACTCCTGGCATAAATGGGTAACCATAACACACGGCTGTGAAAACTTCTGCTCCTACTGCATTGTACCCTATGTGCGGGGGAAACTTATTTCATTCCCTTCTGAGAAAATAATTAAATTCATAAAGGAACTGGCAAAAAAGAACATTACTGAAATTACCCTTTTAGGCCAAAATGTAAACCAGTATGGACAGGACTCAGGCGATATCCCCTTTTACAAACTGCTTGAAAAAACAGCTTCTATTTCAGGATTAAAGAGGATCAATTTTCTCACCTCACACCCCATGGACTTTTCTCCTGAAATAGTAGAAGTAATAAAAAACCATCCCAATATTTCAAGAGGGATACACCTCCCTTTGCAAAGTGGTTCTGACAAAATCCTTAAAAAAATGAACAGAAAATATACAATTTCGCACTATTATAATATTGTTGATATAATCACAAAGGAGCTTGGAGAATTTGGTCTTTCCACTGACCTTATTACAGGCTATCCTGAAGAAACAGAGGAAGACTTTAAGGAGACTCTTAAAGCTGTTAAAACCATTAAATTTGACGAGGCATTTATGTTTGCCTATTCACCAAGAACTGGCACACCTGCTGCTGAAGTATCAGAGCCTTTATCCAGGGAAGAAAAACTTGAAAGGCTTAAACAATTAATTGCTTTACAGAGAAAAATTTCTCTTGAAAAACTAAGGTCAAGGATTGATAAAAAAGAAACAGTAGTTGCTTCAAAAACCAGCAAAAAATCCAATGAAGAATTACTGGGTAAAACCGGATTAAATCATCCTGTTGTATTCAAAGGCAATATGGACGATATAGGCAAGGAGATTTTAGTTGAAATCAGGGGCATTAAAGGATCAACTCTTATTGGTGAAAAAGTTATATAAAATAATAATTCCCCTTATTATATGCTTTATTGTTAGCCCTGGTTTCTCCAGCAATCAACTTTCAAACAATAGTTTTAATGAGCTTAAAAATTATTTCAGCACCAGGCCTGGTAAAAGTTTTGATAAGCAAGCATACGACTTTTTGAAAAAATTTCCTGAAAGCAGGTATGTTCCTGATGTAAGGCTTATGCTTGCAGATAATGAAACAGACACTGAACTTGCACTTGAAAAATACCGTGCTGTGGTAAAATACTACAGATACTACCCTCACCGCGATTATGCTCTTTACAGAATATGCCAGATACTTGACCTGAAATCGGACTGGAAGGAGCTGCAGATTGAATCAGCAGCAGGAATAAAACTTTTTCCTGAAAGCGGATATCTTTTTGAATTCAAATTCCTGTATATAACATCATGTATAATGCTTGAAGAATATGAAAGAGCCAAAAATCACTGTTTGGAAATCACAGAAAAAACACATAACTATGTTATTCTTGCAAGAACCATGTTTCTCCTTGCGGAGATAGACAAAAAAATAACAGGCAACTCCAGAGCCTATATTTACAATCTTAGAGAGCTTGCAGAAGGTTTTAAATCTGCTGAAATTTATCCTTCAATTATATTAAAACTTGGTGATTTTTATGAAAGCAAAAATGAAAAGGATCGCGCCTTTTCAGCCTATAGCGATATAATAAAATCTTTTCCTGAATCGCCTGAATCAGTAATAGCCATTACGAGGATTGAAGCTCTTAAAATATCTAATCCAAAACTGGTTCAATATATTCCTGATATGGAAACAGTGAACCGCACAGCACCCATTGATATTATGCCTGATTATACAACTTCTATTTATGATAATAAAATATACTATTCAGTTACAATAGGGCCATTCAGCAAAATAAAGGATGCAGAGGCAATCATCAGACTTTTAAAAAACTATGACAATGTACGCATTGAAAACACCACACTTGGACATATTATCTATATAGGCAAGCATGCAGAAACTGATACTGCCCTTCAGACAAAAATAAGGCTGGCTGAGGAGTATGGCATAAATGGAAATCTGGTGAGATTTTCCAACCATCAATCAAGAAGCTACATTTACAGCAACTAAAAAAGGAATTAAATTTTATGGAAGAAAAACTCACACCAATGATGAAGCAATACATTGATATAAAGAAAAAACATCAGGATGAAATTTTGTTTTTTCGATTAGGCGACTTTTATGAGATGTTTTTTGATGATGCAAAAACAGCTTCAAAAATACTTGATATTGCCCTTACTGCAAGACAAAATGATATACCCATGTGCGGCATTCCGCACCATGCTGCTGACAACTATATAGCAAGGCTGATAAAAGCAGGAAAGCGTGTAGCAGTATGTGAACAGCTTGAACCCGTGCCCTCAGCTGGAACAATTGTAAAAAGAGATGTTGTGCGAATAATCACACCAGGCACTGTAATTGACTCCAATCTTTTAAACAGCGATGATAATAATTATTTAGCTTCAGTTTATATATCTAAAAAAGAAATGGGGCTTGCCTTTGTTGATATTTCAACTGGTGATTTTTTTTATTACGCTTCTGATAAAAATTATGATACTTTTAAAGGTGAAATTGCCAGATTCAATCCAGGTGAGATTATAATCTATGCAAGGTCCTTTGAAACAGACAGCAAATATATGGAGTTTATAAAAAACAAAAACATACCTGTTCACACCCTTAATGAATGGATATATGAAAAGGATTATTTAACAGAAGTTATATGCTCAACCATGGGAGTTCACGGGCTTAAAGGGCTTGGCATTAACACAGATACTGAAATAATAGCAACCGGCTCTATTCTGCAATACCTTAATGAAACCCAAAAAACAATACCTGGGCATTTAAAAAATCCTAAAAAAATAATGGCTCAGAATTCAATGATCCTTGATGAAGCAACAATTACGAATCTTGAAATAATTGAAAATCAGAATGACAACTCTAAAAACCGCACACTTTTTTCAGTACTTAATTACACTCTAACCCCTATGGGAAGGCGCACACTTGAAAGAAACCTGCTTCAACCCCTTGTTATAAAAACAGCTATTGAAGAAAGGCTCAATCTTGTTGAATATTTTTACAACAGACCTGACCTGTTAGAAGAAATTTCCATAGTGCTTAAAAATATTTATGACATGGAAAGAATACTCTCCAGATTTACCCTGGGGAAAATGCAAACCAGAAATTTCATTTCCCTCAAGCAATCTTTATTTGCATCAATAAAGCTTAAAAAAATTCTCTCTGACCATACTGTTAACTCAACAGGCCTTGCATCAATAATGGATGATATGCCTGATATGGAAAGCCTTGCAGAAAAAATTAACCAGGCTATAAGTGACGAACCAGCATTAACACCAGAACATGGAAGGGTTATAAAGGAAGGATTTCTTCCTGAACTTGATAAAATATATGAATTAAAAATAAATGCAAAAACCTGGATGTTAAAATATCAGGAGGAAGAGAAAAAAACCCATGGCATAAACACCCTCAAAGTTAAGTATAATAAAATCCTGGGCTACTATATTGAACTGAGTAAAAACCAGGCAACATCTGTTCCTGCACACTATCTGAGAAAACAGACACTGGTAAGTTCGGAAAGATATACAACAGAAAAGCTTCAGGAATTTGAAACTGGTATTTTAAATGCATCTGACAAAATTATTGAAATTGAAAAAAACGAAATCGAAAAAATTCGCCTTCATGTGCTGGAAGATCAAAGGAGTATACAAAAAACAGCATCAGCAATCGGATACCTGGACTTCATCTGCTCCATAGCATCAGCTGCTGCAATAAATAAATATATTAAACCTTCCATAAATGAAAACAACTATATATCAATAAAGGGAGGCCGCCATCCTGTAGTTGAAAAATATTATACAAAAGAAGTCTTTATTCCAAATGATATAAATCTTGATGATGAAGAAAATATAATAAGCATTATTACCGGTCCAAACATGTCCGGAAAATCAACCTATATTCGCATGTCTGCAATTATTCAACTAATGGCTCAGGTGGGATCTTTTGTTCCTGCTGAAAGCGCAGACATATCAATCGTAGACAGAATTTTCACAAGAATTGGAGCATCAGATAATATTTCCAGAGGTGAATCAACATTCCTTGTGGAGATGAACGAAACAGCCGGGATTTTAAATAATGCCACTAATAAAAGCCTTATCATAATGGATGAGGTTGGGCGTGGAACAAGTACCTATGACGGGCTTTCCATAGCCTGGGCTGTTGTTGAATATATCCTAAGATACATAAAATCAAAAACCCTTTTTGCAACACACTATCATGAGCTTACAGAGCTTGGTTCTAAAAAAGGTATTGTAAACTTTAATGTACTGGTTAAGGAAACAATCAGTAATGTGGAGTTTCTTCATAAAGTTGTTGCAGGAAGCGCTGATAAATCCTACGGTATTCATGTTGCCAAACTTGCCGGTCTTCCTGGAACAGTAATTTCAAGATCATCTAAAATCCTTGAAAAACTTGAAAAAACAAACTCCTCAAAAAAAAGGTACGCAGATGACACCAGCGACAATGAACAGCTTGAAATATTTAATGCATCCAACCACCTTATTGTTCAGGCACTTCAGGTGCTTGATCCGGAGAATATGACACCTATTGAGGCAATAAATGAAATTAACAGGCTTAAAAAAATGATAGAATAAATTATGGATTGAATTATTGTTGAAATTTTACCGAATTTAAATAATAATAACTTAAAAAGAATTATGTTTACAAGAGAAAATACTGGAAATAAAATAAATATTACGCTTGATTTTAACAAAATTGCAAAGTAATTAATAATAATCGAAAAAAGAGGAATAATGACAACGCCCCAGTTCAAGGTTGAAAACTATCTCCCTGATTCCTTTATAATGGTTGAAGGCAAAAAAAATGCCAGTAATTTTTACATTATAAGAGCAGGCAAGGTGAAAATTACAAAGGAAAATCCCGTAATTTCAGAAGAGCCCTATACCATTTTAGGACCGGGTGATTTTTTTGGTGTGGTTTCCTGTATGAGTGCACATTCACGTCTTGATACTGCAATTGCCCTTGAACAGGTTTCTCTTATTTCTGTTGAAAAAGATCTTTTTGGTCTGCTTATTCAAAAAAACCCAACAGTTGCAATGAAAATCATCCGTTTTTTCAGCCGCAAATTAAGGCAGTTTGACCATGCAATAACAAGCCTTACACTCAAACAATCAGGCGAAGAGGATCCTTCTCATCTTTTTACAATTGGTGAATACTATCTTAAAAAAAGGGTATTAAACCATGCTATTTATGCATTTCAAAAATATATACAGCATAACCCTGGCGGTGAATACAGAGACAAAGCCCTGGAGCGTCTAAAGCAGATGAAAGCCCCTTTTAAGGCACCTGAAATGCCCAATCTTAAAGGCCTTAACAGGGTCTACAGAGACAATACCATGCTTTTTTGTGAATCTGAACCTGGTGATGAGCTTTTCATTATTCAAAAAGGCAAGGTAAAAATCACCAAGATCATGGATGAAGAAATTCTTTTAGCTGTTTTAAAACAGGGAGATATTTTCGGTGAAATGGCTCTCCTTGATAATAAGCCAAGAAGTGCATCAGCAATTTCATACGGAGATGTAAATGTAATTGCAATTAACAAATCAAATTTTGAAGGCATAGTACAGGCTCAGCCCCAGCTAGCCACAAGGCTTATACAGCTTTTAAGTGAGCGTATATGGACTGCTTACAGGCAGATCGAAAACCTCCTTATACGCGATCCCTTAGGTCGAATTTACGATACTCTGCTTACTCAGATAGAAAAGCAGAAAATTGTTATTGAACCCAAAAGACCCCACAATTTTGAATTTGGCTCAAAGGAACTTATAAACATGATAGGCATACCTCCTAGAGAGGGCGAATCTGTGATTGTTCAACTCCTTGAGGACAAAAACATGTCCCTTGAAAGTGGAAAGATTATATGCAAGGACATGGCAGAGCTGGAAAAAACCGTAAACTTCTATAAAAAACAATCCTCTCTTGAAAGAAAAAGAGAAGCCAGTAAAAACAAATGATTTTAAAAATTCGAAAAATTTTAAAATTTTTTCTAGGATCTCTATTCTTTCTATTGCTGCTCTTTTCAATAGGAGCAGCAATTTTTATATACTTTTTCCCTGAAGAAAAAGCCCTTGCTCTAATTAAAAATAAAACTGAAGAAACCCTTAAAACAAAGGTTGAAATTGGATCCATTAACTACGGCCTTAAAGGTGTAACCCTGAGCAATATTATCATATATAATGCTGATGAAAACGATAAAAATTCTGAACTTCTTAAAATAGAGGAGGCCTCAATACTTCTTTCAATTTTCTCACTTATAAAAGATGAAATTCATATATGGTCAATAAATTTAAAGGGTTTAAATGTAAACTTTTTTTTCAATGATAAAGGGGAACATAATTTCAGCACCTTGATTAAAAACATCAACAACAGAAGCAAGGGTGAAAATCAGAATAATAAAGGAAAATCTGTAATAATTTCCAGAGTCAATATTGAAGATACAACATTGAACCTAAGCAATCTTCCTGGAAAACTAAAGCCTCTTCATGGTGAATACAAACTAGACGGTACTATAGATTTTAAAGAAAACGACATTTACAATATTCATAATTCAAAGATCATTCTTCCTGAAGGCAGAGGAGTTCTTAGGCCTCGTATTAATCTCACCTTTGTTGATGCTTTTAGCATTAAAGGCGACGTTGATCTTGAAAAGTGTTCCCTCATCTGGGTTTACAGATTCGCAGAAAATGATCCTGACCTGGCATTTGAAACAGTAACTGCTGGAGTTGACAATCTGGAAATAACATCCAGCTATGTCAAGGGTCATGTAAAAGGTTTTTCAACTCTAAGGAAAACAGATAAAAAAGTCAATGTTGATGGGTGGTGTAATGTTGACATTAACACTCTGCTTGCTTCGATTTATGATGTTAGAGGAAAATTAGACAGCACATCCTTTAATATGAATAGTCTTGTTATTTCAGGAATGAGAGGACGTATGGTTAGCTTTAAAGCTACAAATGCCAATGCCACTATTTCTGATTTGCGAATACTTCTCGATTTTTTACCTAATGGACTTTATGGGGGTGTTAAAGGGAACCTTTCTTTTGATGGGAAAAAATACAATGGACTTCTTGATTTTTCTGAATGTGGACTAATAAAAGATACTGAAATTTTTAGCGGACTTTCAACTGAAATAGCAATAAATAACAATGAATTCAAAAAAGAAAATGTACCTGTTAAACTTTTTGGAGAAAACAGCACTCTTTCAATTGCCACAACTGGTGAAAACTTCAAATCATTTTATGTTTTTCTTCAAAGCAGCAAAATCAACTTAAATGAAATAATGAACAGACAAACAGCCCTGTCTACAAAGAAAATCACTTCAAGGAAAGAAATGGATATTGCAGTAAACGGCAAAATTGTTTTAAATGATATTACATATGATAAAATGAATTTTAAAAATACCAGCCTTGATTTTAGTTTTACCGGAAAAAATATCCTTATAAATAAAATAAACACTTCCACATTAAGCGGTATAATTGCAGGAAACGGCCAGGTCAATCTTTCTGATTCTGTACCTTCTATAATAGCTTCACTCGACTTCAAGGATCTTAAACTCCAGGATTTTCCATACGAAAATGAAAATCTTAAAAACAGATTTTTTGGATTCGCAGATGGAAATGCATCCCTCTCAATTATACCAGGAAAAAATGCCGGAGAAAGCATAAGAGGGAAAGTAGTTTTCAACATTTCCAAGGGAAAAGTTGTAAATACTGGTGTTCAAAACGGTTTAATACTATTCCTTGCTGAGCTAAGATACAAACTCAAGGATCTTGAATTTAATAAAATTTACGGGAATATAGACCTGGATACAGGAATATACAATATAAATTCTTTCATATTTAACTCTGAAGATATAAGACTATCTTTAAACGGTGCTCTTGAAAAAGATTTAAATGCAAAAGATATGCAGATGAAGCTCGAGTTTAACAATCATTTTATCAAAGACATCCCCCGCCCTGCAGTTGCTTTTCTCAATAAGTACCAAAGCGGGAAATGGTATATTATGCCATTTGCAATAAATGGAGATATTACAAACAGCAAAAATATTAACCTTGTTGAAAAGAATTAATAACGGCTATCTGCAAAATCAACCCATCCGCCTGCCTTAACAAGCTCTTTGTCAAACTCGGAAATAGTATAATCAACTGTAATCTCCTCTGAGCCTGACTTAAAAATAAAGACACTCCTGGATGGATCAGTTTCCAGAAAAGTTTCCTTATTGGAAAATTTATCAAAAATAGAATCAATCGTTTCAGCAGAAAGTTCAACAGCCATCATCCCGCAATTGTACATATTCTGCCTGAAAATTCGGGCAAAACTTTCTGCAATAACAAGATTTATTCCATTTACCTCAAGCGCCCATGGAGCATGCTCCCGCGACGAGCCACAGCCAAAATTTTCTCTGGTTATTATTACTTCAATATCTTTAAGGCTCTCTGCTTTGTTAAATCCTTTCAAATCAAGATCTTCAAGGAGATATGGCTTTAAACTTTCTTTTGTACTTTCAGTTAAATATTTTGCAGGAATTATTTCATCAGTATTTATATCAGAACGGTCAAGAAAAAGGACTTTCCCTTTAAAACTTTTCATAGCATTTCTCCTTTTAAGCTTTTTTATAAAGGCTGGAATTTGTAATTTTCCCCTCTATAGCTGTGGCTGCAGCAGTTGCAGGGCTCATTAAATGGATAAATCCGCCTTTCCCCATCCTGCCATTAAAATTTCTGTTTGTTGTAGAGGCACAAACCTCTCCTGGGGCTAAAACACCATTGCTCATACCTAGACAGGCTCCACAGGTAGGATTGGTCAGACAAAACCCGGAATCCATAAAAATATCAATTATTCCCTCATCAAGAGCCTTTTTATAAACTCCAGGAGTTGCTGGAGAAACTATGCCCCTTACATTATCACTTATTTTTTTACCTTTTAAAACTTCAGCTGCAACACGCAAATCTTCAATTCTGCCATTTGTACATGAACCTATGTATATCTGGTCAACCCTGGTACCTTCAAGCTCTCTTACTGGCTTAACATTATCAGGCTTAAAACCATATGTTACCATTGGCTCAAGATCAGTTAAATCAATTTCAATAATATCATCATAATCTGCATCAGGATCTGATGTCCATTTTTTAAAATCCTTTAATGCTTCCTCCTTGGAGGAATAATCATCTTTTATAAATTCCCATAAATATTCAAGTGTTGTTTCATCAGGGTAACAGACTCCGCTTGTTCCGCCAGCCTCAATAGCCATATTACAAAGGGTCATTCTTGATTCCATGGACATATTATCAACAACAGAGCCGGTAAATTCCATTACCCTGTTTGTTGCACCATTTACGCCTATTTTGGATATAATGTAAAGTATCACATCCTTGGCATAAACACCCTGAGCCAGCTTTCCCTTTAAAACAAATTTAATTGTTTCAGGTGTTTTGAAAGTACAAACCCCCTTGAGAAGGCCTACCTCGAGATCAGTTGTACCCACTCCTGCAGCAAAGGCGCCAAAAGCACCGTGAGTACATGTATGGGAATCCCCCATTATAATTGTATATCCTGGCCTGGAAAAACCCTTTTCAGGAAAAATCGCATGACATACCCCATTTCTTCCCACATCAAAAAAATCTTTTATCTTATTACGCCTTGCCCATTCTCTTAACGTTTTAGCCTGAATTGCAGTTTTTGTATCCTTTGAAGGAGTAACATGATCAATTACAACTTTTATTTTATCTGGATCAAAAACGCGATCCTTTCCTCTTGAAACAAGATCATTAATCGCAATAGGAGTAGTGATTTCATGACAAAAAACAGCATCAAGCCTGAGAACGTGTATTCCCCCATCAAGTTCATCTATACGATGAGCATCAAATATTTTTTCTGTTAAAGTTCTGCCCATTTTTTTCCTCAAAATTATTTTTTATAATAGAAATGCTGCTAAATATTTTTATTAAACAGTGCTTAAAGTAACTTCCTTTTTACTCTCACTATTTTTTTTAGTTCTATCCTTATTCGGTACCTGTAAAACAATTTTATTACTTCTTAAACTTATATTAAAAATTCTTTTTTCATCCTGTTTAAGTCCAAGAATTTTTTCAGCAATAGGATCTTCAACCTCTCTCTGTATTAAACGCCTTAAATTTCTTGCTCCAGACGTACTATTAAATCCCTTATCCACAAGATATTTTTTTACAGCAGCTGAAATGTTCAGTTCAATTTCCCTGGTAAAAAGCGATTCCTCAAGATCATCAAGCATGATATCAACAATGAAGGAAAGATCTTTCCTGGTAAGCTTATTAAAGAAAACGATTTCATCAATACGGTTTAAAAACTCAACAGAAAAAATCTTTTTTAAACTTTTCTGCCCCTTTTCCCTGTCAAAATCAGCTGAATCGGTTTTATCAAAACCAAGACTCCCCTTTTGATCCAGCTCATTATTTCCAGCATTTGAAGTCATTATTATAACAGTATCACGAAAGCTCACAGTAACACCAGAAGAGTCAGTAAGCTCACCTTCATCAAATACCTGCAAAAGAATATTAAATATATCAGGATGGGCTTTTTCTATTTCATCTAAAAGTATTATTGAATAGGGTTTTCTTTTTATCTTCTCAGTAAGCTGTCCCCCTTCCTCATAACCAACGTAGCCTGGAGGAGAACCTATAAGCCTTGAAACTGAATGTTTTTCCATAAACTCTGACATATCCAGGCGCACAATGCTTTTTTCATCATCAAAAAGAAATCCTGCTAAAACCCTTGCCAGTTCAGTTTTACCAACACCAGTAGGCCCAAGAAAAATGAAAACTCCATTAGGCCTGTCATCACTGCCTATGCCTGCTCTTGATCTTCTTATGGCTCGTGAAACAGCCTCAACTGCATCATTTTGGCCAACTATTCTCATGTGAAGATAATCTTCCATCTTTAAAAGCCTTTCAGATTCATCATCATCAAGCTCTTCAAGGGGAATCCCTGTTATCTCTGCAACCACCTTGGATACTACTGAAGCTTCAACATTCACTTCATAGCTGTTTGACCTGTTGATCCAGTCCTGTTCAAGCGCTTCAAGTGCAAGCTTTTTTTCAGCAATAAGATCGCGCACACGGGCAGCCTGTTCATACTCCTGATTTTGAACAAGCTCTATCTTCCCCTCATTAAACCTGGCTATCTCCTCTTCAAGATTAATAATCTCAACAGGTTTATCTATATTGTCAAAACGGGCCATGGCTCCAGCTTCATCAAGAACATCAATTGCTTTATCCGGGAAATACCTGTCTGTAATATACCTTTCAGATAAAAACACAACCTGTCTTAATGCTTCCTCACTATACTTTACCTTATGAAAAACTTCATAAGTCTCTTTAAGCCCCCTGATAATCTCAAGGGTTTCCCCTTCATCAGGTTCTTCAATAAGAATGTTCTGAAAGCGCCTTACCAAAGCACTGTCCTTTTCAAAATAAAGCTTGTACTCGTCTATCGTAGTTGCACCAATGCACTGGAGATCACCCCTTGCAAGAGCAGGCTTGAGAATATTAGCAGCATCAATTGCCCCCTCAGCAGCACCTGCACCTGTGAGAGTATGTATTTCATCTATAAAAATTATCATTCCCTTTTTACCGGAAATTTCATTTACAAGCCTTTTAAGCCTTTCTTCAAACTCGCCTCTGTACTTTGTACCTGCTACAACAGCAGATAAATCAAGGGCTAAAACCCTGTTCTTTAAAAGAGATTCAGGTACATCCTCCTGCAAAATCCTCTGCGCAAGGCCTTCAACAATTGCGGTTTTACCCACACCAGCCTCGCCAATAAGAATAGGATTATTTTTTCGTTTACGGGAAAGTATGCGTATTACCCTGGAAATTTCAACATCCCGTCCTATGACAGGATCAAGAAGTCCTGCTGCAGCCTGTGCAGTAAGATCAATGGTAAACTCTTCTACTGCTGTGGGTTTCTCATCTTTTTTCACAGGAGCTGATTTTACTTCAGGCCTCACACCAAGCACGCGCAGTATTTCATCCCTTATAACTTCATACCTTATTCCGCTTCTTTCAAGCACATTTAAACCAATACAGCTTCCTTCCTTAAAAACAGCAAGAAGCAGATGCTCAGTACCAATGTAGGAATTTTTAAGAGCTCTTGCCTCATCACGGGAAATTTCAATTATTTTTTTAAAGGACTGGGTTATGGGGATCTTCCCCAAGGTAATTGTATTGCTGCTTATACGAAGATTTTTCTCAATTACAAATAATATCTTTTCAAAATTAACACCAAGATTTCTAAGAATCCTTGCTGCAACTGAATCATCATCTTTAAGCAGAGCAAT
>CAYTLM010000043.1:0-13161 GCA_964438485.1 uncultured Leptospirales bacterium
CCCTGTCAGAAAGCAGAGTCCTTTTATCTACAATGCGCTTGTCATCCTGGTTGATATTAACAATAATGTCTCTCCCTGCAACAGAAGATCGGGACTTTGCATCTGCACTGTAGGAAACAAGACCCTTATAATCTGGCATAAACAGAGCGAGCAATATTATAACATGCAGAAAAAAGGATATTATAACAAGAAGGGATAAATCAATTTTATATTTATCAGTAGCTATCATATAATTAACAAAGGCGGATTTTATTTTATTCCCGGATAAACAATTACTGGATTAGACATGAAAAATTATTTTTTTGTTACAAATAATTAAGCCCGCCAAAAAGCGGGCTCAATTACTCTATAGTACTTATATTCTACTTATTTGCTTCTTCTTCAAGCTGCTTCTTTCTTGCATCAATTATCTTATCAGCATCCTTACCGGAAATGGGATCATAGTGCGAAAACTCCATTTCAAAAGTAGCCTTACCGCTTGTCATTGCACGCAGATCTGTACTGTACCTGAGCATTTCAGATTGTGGAACCTGTGCTCTTACAACGGAAATATTGCTCTCAGTATCATCACTGCTGTCCATACCAAGTACCCTGCCCCGTCTGCTGGTTATATCACTCATAATATCGCCCATAAACTCCTTATCCGCAAAAATCCTCACCTTCATTATTGGTTCAAGAAGCTGAGGTCCGGCCTGTTCCATGGCAGCTTTAAGAGCCTGTCTGGCAGCAATTTTAAATGCCATTTCAGAGGAGTCAACAGCATGGAATGATCCAAAGTAAAGTTCAGTCCAAATATCAACAACCGGAAATTTGGCTAAAACACCCTCTTCCATACCTTCTCTTAATCCCTTTTCAACACCAGGGATATACTGTTTGGGAACAACTCCACCAACAATGCTGTCCACAAATTCAAATCCCTTTCCTCTTTCATTTGGCTTAACCCTGATGTGAACCTCGCCATACTGACCATGCCCACCTGACTGCTTTTTATGCTTATACTGAGCTTCACTATTTTTAGTAATAGTTTCTCTATAGGCTACCTTGGGTATATTCGTAATAATATCGAGTTTGGTTCTTTCCTTAAACTTGTTGAGAATTATATTAAGATGCATTTCTCCCATGCCGGAAAGAACAGTTTCAGTTGTTTCAGGATTAAATCCATAACTAAGAGTAGGATCCTCCTCAACAGCCCTGTTCATAAATTGTCCTATTTTATCCTCATCACCTTTTTTGGCAGCTTCAACAGCGTATGAAAACACAGGGTGGGGCACTGTAAATATTGGAAGCACTACAGGTTTTTTGGAATCACAAAGAGTGTCAAGAGTCATTGCTTTATCAAGTTTAACAAGCACGCCAATATCACCAGCAGTAATTGAAGCCATCTCAAACTGCTTATTACCTATCATTGCAAAAATTTTACTTACCCTCTCCTTTGTTCCTCTTGTGGCATTTAAAATTTCTGTGTCAGGATACATCTGCCCTGAAATAACCTTAACAAAGTTAAACCTGCCTGCATACTGATCAATAGAAGTCTTCCATACAACTGCAGCAAGTGAACCAGAGGGATCAAGATTAACCTTGATTTCCCTGTCAGAAAAACCAGGCTCATGCCCTGTAAACTCCTTACCCAATAGAGGAGCAGGAGCAAAACGCTTTATTACTTTAAGAAGATTTTTTACTCCTATTACTTTTCCAGAAGAACCGCAGATTACAGGCGTAAGCTTTGCATCTTTAAGCTGAATACTTATGCCGCGCCTTATTTCATCTTCAGTGAGTTCTTCACCATCAAGAAATTTTTCAATAAGAGCATCTTCACCTTCAGCTCCAAGCTCAATCAGATTAAGCCTTTCTGCTTCAGAAATTTCAAGCATATCAGCAGGAATCTCAGATACATTAACATCACTGCCATTACCCTTTGGAGTAAAAAGCTTCATATCAATAGTATCAATAACCCCTGTGAAACTTTCCCCTTCACCATTTGGAACGCAAAGGGAAGCAACATTAACACCCAGGCTCTGTTTCAGATTATCAATTACTTTATTATAACTGGCCCTTTCTTTATCCATTTTATTTACATAAATTATTCTGGGAATATTATTTTCAGTTAAATATCTCCAGGCTTTTTCGGTTTCAATCTGCACACCATCAACTGAATCAACAACAAGGATCGCTGTTTCCACAGCCTGCAAAGCTGTTCTTGCTTCACCAACAAAGTCCGCTGTTCCAGGTGTATCAATAATGTTTATCTTTACCTCTTCAAACTCCACAAAGCCCATTGCGCTTTTTATAGAGATTTTTCTTTCCTTTTCGTCATCATCATAATCTGATACAAGTGTCCCATTGTCTATTGAACCCATCTTATCGATTTTACCACCAACAAAAAGCATAGCTTCAAGGAGTGTAGACTTTCCAGTTCCACCATGTCCGATAATTGCTACATTCCTTATTTGTTCAGTCTTGTATTCCTTCAACATCTAAGAACCTCCTAAATTATCTCATACATATGAAAACCCTGTTATTGTATAGTCTCTGAATGCGAAAGAAAACCCCTGTATATTGGTAGTGGTAGAATTTTAGAGGTAATAGTTTGTCATTCCGGCCAAAGTGATAACGTAGATCCGGAATCTCCTGAAAAAATCAAGTTTATTAGATTCCTGCATACGCAGGAATGACATTATCCACAAAATTAAACTGCTACCCTATATATTCAGGAGTCGCGTTTCCATGAAAAGATTTGACAATATCTGTTGATTTAATAAAGTTCTTTCTTTTTTTTGTAAAGTACTTTATTTATTATACACAATCTGTTTTCAAATATTTAGACTCAATATAAGCGTCATACTGTTATGATAAACTCAAAAATTAATTTTCTTTTTTAACCCTCTTAACAAACATCAACACAAAAAGAAACAGCACATACAGGGCAGATGCATATAAAACAACATCCCCTGATCTGGAATAGAAAGTGTGCCTATTCTTTTCTGGATAAATAGTACCAGTGAAAAAACCTTTTTTTAAAATAGGATATTCATCAGTGACCCTGCCAAAGGGATCCACAATAGCACTAACACCAGTATTGCCTGCACGCACAACCCATAAGCCATTTTCCACAGCACGAAAAACTGAAGCAGAAAAATGCTGAAAGTGTCCATTGAAAGTATCAGTCCATCCGTCATTTGTAATATTAATAAGAAAATCTGCACCCATGATTTTATAATTTCTGCAAAGCCTGTGAAAAATACCTTCATAGCAGATAAGGGGCCCAAACTTTAAATCATGAACCTCAAAAAGCAGGGGCTTTTCTCCAGGAACAAAGCTTGAAGCACCAAAGCTTGTAATAATCTTTTTTATAAAAGGAAATATTTTTTCATAGGGGAACCACTCACCAAAAGGTACAAGAAAAATCTTAGCATAGGACTGAACCACCTTTCCCTCTTTATCAATGAGCACAGCATTGTTCTGCGGATAAATTTCCATAAACTTGCCGCTCTCTTTAATAGTTATCCCTATTTCACCTGTAAAAAGAGGCCTGCCCCATTTTCTAATATTATCAAAAAGCATTTTATCAAAGGGCGTCTCCTGCCCTGTTGTTTGCCTGAATGAAAGAGGCTCCAATGTAGCTGACTCTGACCATATAATAAAATCGGGATTCTCCACCATAGCCAGATCAGTATACTTAACAAGTTCCCCCAGGTACAGATACTTATTTCCTCCCCAGTTTTCCCATGGTGAAATACAGGACTGAACAGTAGTTACCTTTAATTGCTTCCCGGATTTTTCTCCTGAATCAGAAAAAAGCCTTACACCACCCCAGAGAGTAACAAGTATTACAACGAGCAGAGATCCTGCAAAACGATAAAAATTTGCATTTCGATAAGATGAACTCCCTGAAGGAGGAGTATTGATTCGTGAAAAAACAAAACCTGCTAAAGAAACATTAAAAAGAATAATAATAAAATTCACACCTAAAATTCCAGTAATAGCTGACATCTGAATAAAAGGAGTAAAGGGGTATTGAGAGTAGCCTATATAAGTCCAGGGGAAAGCAATAAACCCCACTGACTGGATATAATCAACAAGAATCCATACAGCTGGATAAATAAAAATTCTCATTGATTCAAACTTTGCTGATAAAAATTCAGAAAGAATAATTTTTGCTGTAAAAAAAACAGTAAGGCTGGGAATTAAAAAAAGAAGAATAAGAAAATACCCTCCTGGAACAACAGCACCAAAATTCCCTATCCAGCCATATGCCAAAAGATGCCCTGCAAGGCCTGTAATAAATGAAACAAGAAAAACTTCTTTTAAAGGCTTTCCCTTAACATAAACCAGTAATGGAACCATTGATACCCAGGCAAAAAAAGGAAAAAATTTTAAAAATATAAAGTCATAAGAAGGAAAGGATAGAAAAATTAAAACTGATGTTAAAAGATAATAATTTTTTAAAAAAAATTTCTTCAAAGCCATTTCTTCACTCTTCTTTTAATATTTTTTTTCTCACGGGAGCAGGCGTAATAACCTTCTGTAATAATTTTGCTGCTCATTGTAAAATCCAGGGTCCCCACATCCGGCAAAACAGGTTCAATAATTACCGCAGGCTTATGATAGCGGAGGGTTTTCTCTGTGTTTATGTCACTCATAATATCAACACTCTGAAAAAGGATTTCAAAAATACTTGGGAAATTTCTTGTACTGCCAGAGCCTAGCCATTGTTCTATATTTGAGTACCAGCCTGTTATTTTTCTCTCCACAGGGATTAGTATTTTTTCACCATACTTTACAATTCTAATGGATCTTGGTTTAAGAGATTTATCAGGATCTTCTTTTTTGATTTTAACCATATCCTTAAAGTTTTTTTTCTTTTCCACTGGATGAAGATTAACTGCAATAACAAGCCCTGCACCCATATCGTTAATAACATCAATAGGCAAAGGTCGTGCTACACCACCATCAAGAAGAAAAGTATCATTATATGCAAGAGGCACAAAAATACCAGGAATTGAAATGCTTGCCCTTAATGCTTCAAGGATATTCCCGCTTCTAAAAACTACAGGCTGACCTGTAAAATAATCAGTTGCTACAATAGCTAAAGGAATTTCAAGATCCTCAATTTTAGCATCAACAGGAATATACTTGCTCATAAAATCAGTAAAACCATTGCCTTTAATAAGGCCGGATCTGGGCAGAGTAATATCAAAAACTGAAAGGAGCTGCTTTTTTGAAAAAACAAGCATGTCCTCTTTAAATTCATTAAGCTTTCCACAGCAATAAAGGCTTCCAATAACAGCACCAATGCTTGACCCTGCTATCATATCAATGGGGATTTCCATACTCTGCAGATATTCAATTACAGAAATGTGAGCCAGGCCTTTTGCGCCCCCGCTTCCAAGAACCAGACCAACAGAACGATTTTTAAAATATTTAAAAGGATTAAACATTATTTCTCCTGTGCAGTAAAACTTTAACAAGTGTTTTTATACAATAACCAATCAAAAAAAAATCCACTACTTATTATATAAATTTTAAATAAAATAAGAGTCATGATCCTTAAATAAATTGAAAACATGAAATACATGATGCTCAAACAGATAAAAACAGTTAAAATAAATTAAATTGATAAAATCTCTTGACACATATCCACTGTTTAATTAGTTTGCATTCAGATCGCGCGGTGGAGCAGTTGGTAGCTCGTTGGGCTCATAACCCAAAGGTCCCAGGTTCAAATCCTGGCCGCGCTAATTAACAACATAACGGCGGGGTAGCTCAGTTGGTTAGAGCGCACGGCTCATATCCGTGAAGTGGGGGGTTCGAGTCCCTCCCCCGCTAAAAACGCCAAGAAAAATCAAAGACAAAGAAATTTGTCTTTTTTTTTGTAAAAAATTAAACTATGCTCTGACCCCTTTGTGCTACAGAAGAGTTGCTCTATAATCGGGAATATGCTCTGACCCCATCTGCCTGAACATATAAAATTTTTGACTTTTCCTCAAAATACAGGATTTTTAATCTATAACAGGAAAGGATAAATATTATGATAAGAATAAAACGAATCTATGAAAACCCCATGGAAACAGACGGATTTAGAATTCTCATTGATAGATTATGGCCCAGAGGCATATCTAAAGAAAAAGCAAAAATTGGTCTATGGTTAAAAGAAATCGCACCAAGTGATGAATTAAGAAAATGGTTTTCACATGATCCTGAAAAATGGACTGATTTTAAAAAAAAATATAAACTAGAGCTGGCAAACAACCTGGAATCTCTAAAAATAATTAAAGAAATAATAAAGAAGGAAAAAACCATCACTTTTTTATATGCTGCAAAAGATGAAGAGCACAATAATGCAATTGTGTTAAAGGAATTTTTAAAAAAATAGCGACTTTTTCTTTTTATGAATTTTTACAAAAAAAATTTTCTTGCAATATAAACCAGCTTTTTTAATCTCTTGGAATCATTGCTTCCTCTTAACAAAGAGCTTAAATTGAGACAGATTGATTCACTTCGTTTGTAAAAATCGAAAGTAATTGTTCAGGGGAATTCCAATATAAGCGGAGTATTATTGTTGTGTTATTATTAACATCTCTTATTATTATATTTATTGTTTTCTCAGCTGTCATTTCCAGAAAATTAAATATACCATTAATTATAATTTCTCTGCTTATAGGCATAATATTTGGCAGCGATGTCACAGGGATTATATATTTTGACAATGCCCTCCTGGCAAAAGAAGTCGCAAATATTGCGCTAATATTTATTTTGTTTGCTGGAGGATATGGAACTAAAAGTTCACACCTTAAATCAGTTATAAAACCCACAATGCTTTTAGCAACTGTTGGAGTTTTAATAACAGCAAATATATCAGGTCTTATTTTTTATTACATATCCGGCTGGACTTTTCTCAATTCCTTGTTATTGGGAGCAATTATATCCTCAACTGATGCAGCAGCAATTTTTTCAATTTTACGTTCCCGCTCAATTAACCAGAATGTTACAATGATAACTGAAATAGAATCAGCTGCAAATGACCCTATGGCCATTGTTTTTACTACTTTTGTAATTCAACTTATTATTGGAAGTAATTTTAGCACCAGTTATTCAGTACTTTTATTTACATGGCAATTATTGGGAGGAGTAGGTTTTGGTATTTTAACCGGATTTATTGGAACTTTCCTTTTTAATAAATTGAGAGACATAGATGTAGGCTATTTCTACTTATTTTTAATTGGCATAATTCTATTAAGTTTTGGATTGGCTGATTTTTGCAAAGCAAGCGGAATGCTTTCAGCTTTTTTTGCAGGGACTGTCATGGGTAACAGGAAATTACCTTATAACAACGGAATATCCTCATTTACAGAGATTTTATCTTTTATAGGAAATGTCTGCTTATTTGTTCTTTTAGGTCTTTTGGTATTTCCTAAAGATTTCTCCAGTATATGGCATCTTGGAGTTATATTGTTCCTTATTATAACATTTATCGCCAGGCCAGTTGCAATGTTCTTATGTACATTTTTTACCAAACTGTCTTTAAAGGATAAAACATTTCTCTGCTGGAGTGGTATAAGGGGTGCTGTTCCTATAGTTTTAGCTACATATCCTGCTGCTGCCGGAATAGATAATGACCACCAGATTTTTAATATAATTTTTTTCGCAGTTACCTTATCTGTTATATTTCAGGGAACAACGATTGGCAAGTTGGCAGATCTTTTGGACCTAAGTGTAAAAAGCAGAGCCAAATCAACAAAGTCAATGGAATTGGTAACTGTGCATGAAACTAATTATGAATTAATTGAAATATTTATTGATAACGATATATATGAAGGAGAGTGTAAAGTTTCCGATTTATCCTTACCAGTTGGCACAACAATAACAATGATCAATAGAAACAATACTGTTTTAGCCCCATCTGGAGGAACTGTGATTTACCCGGGCGATATACTTTCTGTATTGATAGAAAAAAAGAAAATAAAAAAAGGCATTGATGAAATTTTGCGAATGTTTTTAAAAAAATAATTTAATAAAGATTTTATTTATTTTATCTGTCAGTGTAGTTGGTTTCAATCCAGTTTCTGTATTCACCGCTTTTTACTCTGTCAATCCACTCCCTGTTTTCCAGATACCAGTTTAAAGTAATATCAAGGCCGCTATCAAAATCAAAACTTTGTTTCCAGCCCAGTTCATTTTTAATTTTATCACAGTTGATCGCATAACGCCTGTCATGACCAGGCCGGTCTTTTACAAAGGTTATAAGTTTTTTATAATAATCCTTATCTTTGCCTGCCAATTTAGCCATCTTTTCACATAGAACATTAACAAGCTTGATATTCTCCCATTCATTTTCCCCACCAATATTGTATGTTTCACCTAAACGTCCCCTGTTTACTATTGCCCATACAGCGCTGTTGTGATCATCAACATAAAGCCAGTCACGAATATTTTTCCCATCGCCGTAAACAGGGAGATTCTTTTCATTTTTGATATTATCTATTATAACAGGGATCAGCTTTTCAGGAAACTGGTAAGGACCATAGTTGTTTGAACAATTCGATATTGTAACAGGCAAACCATAGGTGTGGTTATAGGCATTTACCAGATGGTCAGATGATGCTTTTGAAGCTGAATAGGGGCTTCTTGGATCATAAGGTGTAGTTTCATAAAAAAAACCACTGTCACCAAGTGAACCATAAACTTCATCTGTGCTGATGTGATGAAAGAGTACATCTTTTCTATCCTTCCAAAACTCCCTGGCTGCTTCTAAAAGATTAAATGTTCCCATGATATTTGTGTTAACAAAATCCGCAGGACCATGAATTGACCTGTCAACATGAGATTCTGCAGCAAAATGAACAACTGTGTCTATACTGTATTTTTTAAATACCTCTTTTATTTTCACAGAATCACAGATATCAACTTTCTCAAAAAAATACCTTGAATTATTATGCTCATCAAAAATATCCGTTAAATTTTCCAGGTTGCCTGCATAGGTTAGCTTATCAATATTTACTATTTTACCCTGAAATTCAGTGTTTTTAAAAATGTAGCGGATAAAGTTTGATCCAATAAATCCGGCTCCACCAGTGACCAGAATATTTGTTAATGCTCTCATAGGTTTTTCCTTGTCCTCCTGTCCCCCAAAAGGGCACGAGTCATATAATTTATTTCTTTGAACTTTACCCCCTATCGTTATAAATGCCCCTCCGGGGGATAGAGGCTATCACATCTAACTCTGAAAATTTAAGTAATGACTTATATAATTTTCAAGAGTATCCTTCCAGTTTGCCGGCTTGAAATTAAAACTCCTGTATAGTTTATCCTTTAACATATAAGAGTATGCAGGACGTTTTGCCTTAGCCGGATATTGTGACGAATCAACAGCATTGATTTTTACGGATTTTTCTATTAAACCATGCTTTAATGCCAGGTTCCGGATTTCACAGGCAAACTCATACCAGGTAGTCATCTCCTGCCCTGAAAAATGATATGTACCGTATTTATCTGAATTATTTTTTATCAATACATTAACTATAAAATCCGCCAGTTCACCTGTATGTGTGGGACTGCCATACTGATCACTTACAACATTAAGCTCATCCCGTTCATTAAAAAGATTAAGCATTGTATGAACAAAATTTTTCCCATAGAATCCATAAAGCCATGATACGCGAAAAATAAAATGATTCGGATTAATTGACCTTAACTCAAGTTCTCCCTGAAGCTTGGATTCTCCATATACACTCACTGGTTCTGTTTCATCATCCTCTGAATAGCCCTTTTGTTTTGTACCGGAAAAAACATAGTCAGTGGAAAAATGAACAACCCTTGCTGCTGTTTTTAAAGCAATCTCTCCAATATTGGCTATGCCTTTTTCGTTTACAGCAAAAGCTTTTTCAGGCTCATCCTCTGCCTTATCAACTGCATTATAGGCTGAACAATTAATAATCCAGTCTATGGTTTTGTTCCTTGCATAAGATTCCAGCAGGGCAATGTCACTGATGTCTGTTTCAATATCAGTTGCAGTATAATTAACTTTTCCTGCTTTAAGCAAAGATTCAATTTCACTGCCAAGCATTCCTTTATTTCCAATAAGCCAGATCATACTTTCCCTTTTAGTGTACTCTAAACCTTGGGGATACCCCAAAAATCCCCCAAAGGAGACTACGCAATGCCCCTGTATCTAAAGCCCTCCTTTGAAGGGTTTAAGGGGATTACAAAGCGCAAAGTTATTTTTTTGTGAATTTTTTTATAAAATAATATCCCGCAACAATGGCAGCTCCCTATCCTTTTCTGAAAGAACCGGATTATCAGCAGGCCATTTTATTCCAATATCAGGATCATTCCATATAATACCCGCATCGTGTTTTGTTGAGTACTCATTGGAGCACTTATAAAGCAGGTGCACCTCATCTGTTAAAGCTAAAAAGCCGTGAGCAAAACCCTCTGGTATATAAAGCATTTTTTTATTTTCCTCTGAAAGCTCAAGCCCAAACCATTTTTTAAAATAAGGAGAATCCTTTCTTATGTCAACAGCCACATCCCATACAGCACCCTTTACTGCCCTTACCAGTTTTGCCTGTTCAAATGGCGGATTTTGGAAATGAAGACCTCTTAATATATTTTTTGATGAAAGGGAATGGTTGTCCTGCAAAAACTCTATGGAAATTCCATTTTCAATAAAGTCAGATTTTTTATATGATTCAAGGAAAAAACCCCTTTCATCATTAAAAACTCGAGGCTCTATAATTACTACTCCAGGGAGCGGTGTGTTTACAAAAGAAAAAGGCATTATTTTTTCTCCAGAATATTTATTAAATAATTTCCATACCCTGATTTAGTAAGGGGTTGAGCCAGGCTTCTAAGCTGTTTTTCATCAATAAAGCCCATCTGGTATGCAACCTCTTCTATACAGGCGATTTTCATTCCCTTGCGATCCTCAATTATTTTTACAAAAGCCGAAGCCTGATGCATGGAATCATGGGTTCCGGTATCAAGCCAGGCAAAACCACGACCCATGATCTGCACATTAAGCTCATTTTTTTTCAAATACTCCCTGTTTAAATCCGTTATTTCTATTTCCCCCCTTGCAGAGGGTTTAAGGTTTGCAGCAATATCTACAACCTTATTATCGTAAAAATAAAGCCCTACTACAGCATAATTCGATTTTGGCTCCGCTGGCTTCTCTTCAATAGAAAGCACCCTTGAATCCTGATTAAATTCAACCACCCCATAGCGTTGAGGATCATTTACATAGTATCCAAAAACCGTAGCACCTTTTTCATTTTTTACTGCATTTCTTAAAAGCTCTGACAAACCATTGCCATAAAAAATATTATCGCCCAATATAAGACAAACCCTGTTGCTGCCAATAAATTCAGCACCTATAATAAAGGCATCAGCCAATCCTCTGGGGGTATGCTGTACAGCGTATTTTATGGATATACCAAGGCTGCTGCCATCACCCAGCACCCTTTCAAGTATTGGTGTATCTTCAGGTGTTGATATTATTAAAATATCTTTTATACCAGAAAGCATTAGAGTTGATAAAGGATAATAGATCATTGGTTTATCATAAACCGGCAAAAGCTGTTTGCACACTACTTTTGTTACCGGATATAAACGCGTACCTGCGCCTCCGGCTAATATTATTCCCTTCATGCCTGCCTCTTTAATGTTTTTTATTATTTTTTTATATATGCTTCTTTAAACCTTCGCCTCAGCATTTATAACTTTTCTTATTACAAATTCAAAATCGCACAGAGAAACTTATAGTTAAAGAGAATGCTTGCTAATTGTATTATTTCAGCGACTCCAATGCCTGCTTGATAAATACTAAAAATATATTTTCTTCAATATATGCTTCTATCAGTTCAGATTTTAATCCATTATCAATATTAAGTAATTTCTCAACTATTAGCTCTTTAAAAATTGGCAAATCACTTTTAACCACATCCCATACCTCTTCGGGGTCAATACCAAAATAATTATGGATAAGCAAGTTCCTGAAATCAACTACGACTCTACTGGATTCATCCAAAACACCGCTCTTTATAAGATTATTAGTTGCTTCTCCAATAATCCCGAATTCTCTGATAACACTATCCCAGGCATTATAATTATGCAAAAGTTCTTGAGCATTATTAAATCTTTCAACAGTATCATTAATCTTCAATACTGCCACAAATATATCAAAAAGAAATAGCTCTTTATTTCTATTAAACATATATCATATCTTTTTGAATACATTTTTTTATATAAGGATTCATGGCACTATACAATCCTATATCCACCTCTCTCCCTAATTTTTCACTAATAAATCTTTTTGCTCTTGCCACTAAAAAACCATTTTTTCTCTTCATTTCTACAATTGCAATATCAATATCGCTATTATCTATGGCTTCATCTCTTGCGAATGATCCAAATACTGCTATTTGTTTAATACCAAATTTTTCTTCTAATTCTGGTTTTAACAACTTTATCGATTCAATAACATCGTTTACTTTCATCATTCCCCCTGCGCCTAAAGGTGGCATGAGTTAATTTATTCTCTCTTCTCCATAGCTTGTTAATAATATAGCATATTTGCAGTCTTTTGACCATAATATAAGGGCATAAATCATATGCTATTATTTTGATAATTTAATTTTTATTTTTAATTCTCAATGTGTATTTTTTTATTTAAAAAAACTCTTAAATAATATGTTGAACTTAATTCAGTTGCAGATTATGTCAAAATGTTTTTTTATAAAAGGTTATATTTGTGCACTATAACATTTCGGCTTTATATTTTTTCTCAAAATACTCTTTTTTTAGATATAATTATTTCTCTAATTATTAAAACCTCCTGTCTCTATTATAAATTAACCTTTCAGTAAACCTTACCCTCTAAACCCCTCACCTAATTCAGTGGCTATTTTCTTCTTTCTTTTGCCACAGAGAATAGGAGAACCCTCCCCCTAAATCCCCCAATGGGGGACTTTGAATTTCAGGCTCTGTGTGAACCTTACCCGTTTATTCAGCGCATCAAATTAATCGGCAGGGGAGCTCACACAGAGAATAGGAGCTGATAATATCATCTACATCTTCATAACAGCAATAATTACTCCTGCAGCAGATATTGTTAAGCCAAAGGACCATATCATAAACTGGAAAAGACGTTTATTTACTTCATCA
>CAYTLM010000044.1:0-13079 GCA_964438485.1 uncultured Leptospirales bacterium
AGCATAGTTTTAAAATCGAATATCACATGATAAGATTTTATGGTCTTTGTAAAGAATGTAATGCTTAGTAAGTCAGGTTTTTTTTTGAGATTAAAAGCAGCTTTTTGCTGTGCTTGATTGGAAATTTCAGGATTTAAAAACAGTTTTCTATAATAAATTTTTAATGGAGGTAGTTTATGCCAAGTGGAGATAGAAGAGGTCCTTTAGGTTATGGACCAATGACTGGAAGAGGAATGGGCTTTTGTGCAGGATATGACAGAGGCGGATTTGCAGGCAATGCCCAGGGCAGAGGATTTGGCAGGCGAGGAGGCGGTTCCGGTTTTCACAGAGGCAATTTTGGCAGATATGGCAGGGGACGGGGCTATAGAAACAGATTTTTCAATGCTCCCCCTGCCATGCCTTATGGGGACTGGGGTTATAGAGAAACCTTTGAGCTTACTCCTGAGAGAGAAATGGATATGCTGAAAAATGAAGCAAAGGCAATTCAGGAAGAGCTAGATTTTATTCATGCCCGCATTAAGGATCTGGAGAATATTTCCCAGGGAAATAAAGAAGGATAAATTATGAGAGGCGGCAAGGGGAATAACCATAGAGGTGAACAGGGGCAAGGGGCTTCTGGCAGAGGGATGGGTCGGGGTGCCATGGGCGGAACCCGGCCTGGCTCTGGCCCTGGTGGTGCCTGCAAGTGTCCTGATTGCGGTGAGGTTGTTGAGCATAAACAGGGAATCCCCTGTTTTCAGGAGCGCTGTCCCAAATGCGGTCAGCCTATGATAAGGGACTGATTTTTTTAGTTATAAGAATTTTAGTGAAACAGGGCTTTCTGAAAGAAATACTTTTGCGCAAGAGAGATTTCTTTTAGGAAGCCTTTTTTTTATCATGATTAAGAATGAATATTTATTGACAGTGATTTTCGTAATAAATATCGTAAATGTCAAATATTATAATGTGGGCAGATTATGAGGGTTTTAAATATTGATAATAATTTTGTAGCTGCAATTGGGAAATCCGGTATATACCCTTTTAGGTTAAATATTTGTCTTTATTTTGCTGATGGTTTTTTAATTGATGCAGGTTCAGCTTTTATTTTGAAAAAGATCAAAAACTTTCTTTCAGATAAAAAAGTTGATAGTGTAGGAATAACGCACGTTCATGAGGATCATACAGGTGCTGCTGCATGGATTAAGGAGCATTATAATGTCCCTGTTTATCTTCATGAGGCTTCAATAGAGGAAGCAGCAGTTAAGAGCTCTATCCCTTTATATAGGTTTCTTACCTGGAAAAACAGAAAAGGATTTGTGGCAGATCCAATGCCTGAATTTATTGAAACAGAAAAATATCGATTTGATGTGATTAATTCTCCTGGTCATCATCCGCACCATGTTGTTTTTCATGAAAAAAATAAGGGATGGCTTTTTACAGGAGATCTCTATATAGGGAGGCGCCAGGCTGTTGCTTTTAAGGATGAAAATATTTCAGATTCAATAAACACATTAGAAAGGCTTTTAAAACTTGATTTTGATACGATCTTTTGTGGCCACTCCGGTATTATTAAAAATGGAAAGGAAAAATTCAGGGAGAAGCTTGAAGTTTTTCTGGATTTAAGAGACAGGGTTAATACTCTCCGTAACGAGGGGTTAAGCTCTGAAGAAATAGACAAGCGTCTTTTCCCTAAGAAAAACATGTGGGCTTCTGTTTCAGGTGGAGAATGGTCAACTCTTAATATGGTAAAGACTGTTTAATTGGTAAAGTAAAGGTTTATATAAAGGAACCTTTTACCTGTTAGGTAAGGTTCTAATTTTTTTATAGAATTGGACGCATTTTCACAGTTGTTTTGCACTTGTTATATGCAGTAATTGGGGCAGATGTTTGCCTATTGCTTCATCCAGCGTTTATCTGGTAAGTTCCTCTGCAACTTTGTTCTTTTTTATTATATTACAGGATATGACAGTTGTAATAATCACATTATCAATACTGTAAGAGTTTCTGAAAGATATTTTTTTAGCATGGATTAATGTTTAAAAAGGCGATTAGCCTTATATTATTACTGGACAAAATTAGCATAAAAAATATAGTGCCTTAATATAGCGCATTAATTAAGCTCTTTTGGAGAGGTTATGATATCCCTTGAATATAAAAAGAAAGATAATTATATTATTGTGTATTTTGAAGCCCCTCTTGATATCAAAACCTCACCTATAGTAGAGAAGAGTCTTGAAATGCTTCTGAACCAGTATGAAGGGTACAATTTTATACTTAATCTTTCTAAAGTCGCCTATATTAATAGCGCCGGATTAGGAGTCATAATTTTAACTGCTAAAAAACTTGAAAAAAAAGGGCGTATCCTGAAGCTTACTAACCTTAATAATGCAGTGAAAAAAGTAATTAATATTTTAGATGCTCATAATATTATTGATATTTATGAAGATGAAGATGAAGCAATTAATTCTCCAATTAATTGAAAACAATGTGTTAAAATTTTTTATTATTATCTGCCCTCTCCTTTTCTTTTTCTGTAATTCTGCAGGGAAATCATACTCTCCATGCCAGGAAAAATGCAAGTATATTGAACAGGATTGTATGAGCCTTTGCGGTCCAGGAGCCATAAGCTTTACTTTTGATTATGGTGCAGGCAGCAAAGCAGGTCTTTTGTCCTGTCATGAAAGATGCAGCTTAATATACAGCAGATGTCTGACGGAATGTGCTTTAAGGGAAAAAGATGGAGAATGATGTTTATAAATTTTTTCCGGTTTAAAAAATGAAGCTTCTTCTTGTTGGGATTAATTCCAGATATACTCATTCAAATCCGGCTCTTTACTATCTGGATAAATATATAAATGACCTGAATTATGAAGTTTTTATCCTGGAGTATTCTGTAAAAGAAAAAGTTGATAACATCCTTTCTTCAATGATGGAGCATAAGCCGGATGTAGTGGCCTTTTCTGTTTATATATGGAATAGTAATATAGTCGCAGATGTAATTGAGAAACTGAAATATTCTTTTCCTTATGTAAAGATTGTAGCAGGGGGCCCGGAGGTCAGCTATGATCCGGAAGTTTTTTTTAATAGGACTCCATCTCCTGATTATATTGTTTGTGGTTCTGGTGAAGAGGGTTTCCGCAAGCTCGCCCTTTCCGGATTTGACTCTGCTGAAAAAATTATACATGAAAAAAATCCTTCATTCAGCTTAATCCCTTTTCCATATAATGATGCAGATATGGCAAGTCTTAAAAACAGATTCGTTTATTATGAAAGCAGCAGAGGGTGTCCCTTTAGCTGTACCTATTGTCTTTCCTCAAGACAGGACCAGTGCTGTGAATATAGAAATCTCATGGATGTTCAAAATGAGATAGATTATTTATGCTCCTTTAATCCTGCACTTGTTAAATTTGTTGACCGGACTTTTAACAGCAAAAGGGATCATTATAGAGGAATATGGGAACATATAGCTGACAACCATTCAGATTCTAAAACCTGTTTTCATTTTGAAATTTATCCTGAGCTTTTAACAGACGATGATATTTTGTTTTTAAAATCCATACCTGTGGGGCTTTTCCAGTTTGAAATGGGAATACAGTCAACAAGGAAAGAGACTCTTGCAGCAGTTAGCAGAAAGGGAAACTGGCAGAGAATTTTTCAAATTGTAAAAACCCTTGTAGGGTATGGAAATATTAATCTTCATGTTGATTTAATTGCAGGACTCCCCTTTGAAGGCTATACAGAGTTTCAGGAATCATATAACAGGGTTTATTCGCTTGGAGCTGAACATTTTCAGGCCGGTTTTTTAAAAGTGCTTCCAGGTACAAAGATGAGAGAACAGGCTGATGATTATTTTCTTGAATATACTTCAAAAGCCCCTTATGAAATTATATCTAACAAGTGGATTGATGAAATAGAAATAAACTGTTTAAAAAGAGTTTCTTTTTTTACAGATCTAATCCGAAATTCAGGAAGGTTTAAGGTCTCTGAAAAACTTTTGCTAAGTCTTTACAGGACTCCCTTTGATTTTTACGAGGCCCTTGCCAGGGCTTCTGCTGATATTGATAGCGGAGCTTTAAGGAAATGGGAAAGCATAGCTTCTTTAATTGTCAGATTATGCGAAAAGGATTTCCCGCACATATTGCCAGAACTTATGGACTCTATAAAATGGGACTGGTGTTTATCCATGAAAAGTCATCATTATCCGGGTATTTTAAAGTCAAATTTAACTCTTGAAGCAAAGCGTGAAGGGTACAGGTTCTTTATAGAAAAGTCCTCTGAAAATATTATAAATTTTGATGAATTTACTTTTACTAAAAATGATCTAAGGAGATCTATTTTTTTTCGATCAGGTACTGATATTTTTAGAGATAAATATATGAGCAGCACAGATGCCCTTTTCCTTCCTGATAAGAGAATTGTTTTTTTTAATAGCAGAGATGCTTAATTTTCTGTATCATAATGGCGGTGTTTCTAATCCAGGCAAAGGCCCGGATTAGAGATAAATTCTGGTGTTATGAATTTAATATTATTGTGCCTGCTTTATATGGTTATTATTTCATACCCGGAGGTTATATATTTTTCCATAGGGGGATGACCTGACATACTTCCGTCAATGGGGTAGCCTTTGTCTTCGCATATTTTTAAAGTGTTCATTTTTGCAGCACAGCCTTTGCATACAGCATCAAGTATGTTGCTACTGACGCATTTGTTGAAAAGCTCATAAAAGGGAGTTTCAGGCTTTTGAAAGTCTTCAATCAGCTTTGTAGCAGCTCCTTCTATGATCAGCTTTACAGTATGGCCTTTTTCATGCAGATCAACAGCATTTAAAAGGGCATGTGCAAAGCACATAAGTTCTCCATCAAAAGCAAATATGGCTATTTTCTTCATTTACTCCTCCTGTATTAAACAGAATTTTCGTCCTTATAGGTCGATTTGTTATAATACAAGTAGATATAAATAATAATTTCAATTATTTGTAAACTAAACTTTATTAATAGACAGTTATTTTAAAAAAAGAGTAGTATAACTAGTATGGTTTGATCAAAATTTATTTGATTTAAAGTAAAATACACTTGTTTATGTTTTACTTTAAGCTTGTAAAGTAAAATAAAGATGTTTTTATTATACTTTGTGGAGTATTTAATGAATATAAATAACTTTATCTCCGGGACATGGCAGCAGGGAAATAGATATAAATATTTCCTTCCAGAAAAGATCAATCATACCTTTGTCTGGATTGATGACTTAATAAATGAACTTCTTGAAAAGGCATCACTAAAACTTGGTGAACTTAATTCTTTTTCCCGCTTTGTACCTGATACAGATATGTTCATTATAATGCATGTTTTTAAAGAGGCTGTTGTTTCCAGCCGTATAGAAGGGACAAGAACAAATATTGAAGAAGCACTTGTTGATGAGAAGGAAATAATACCTGAAAAGCGTGATGACTGGCAGGAGGTAAATAATTACGTAAAAGCATTGAATTTAGCCATAGAGGAGCTTGCAACTCTCCCTCTGTCAAACAGACTTATCAGGAATGCTCATAAAGTTTTGCTTTCAAGTGTCAGGGGTGAGACTAAAACACCAGGTGAATTTCGCATATCACAGAACTGGATTGGAGGAGCTGCCATAAATGACGCGGTCTTTATACCTCCTTCACATATTGAAATTCCTGAGCTGATGTCAGATCTTGAATTGTTTTTGCATAATGAGACTATAAGAGTTCCGCATCTTATAAGAATAGCAATTGCTCATTATCAGTTTGAAACAATCCATCCCTTTCTTGATGGTAATGGGCGTATTGGCAGGCTTCTTATAACTTTGTATCTTGTAAGCGCTGGAGTTCTTGAGAAACCGCTTCTTTATCTTTCTGATTTTTTTGAAAAGAATAAGTCTCTTTATTATGACAACCTCACACTTGTTAGAACAAGGAATGATCTGGGGCAATGGCTTAAATATTTTCTGGTTGGAGTTATAGAGACAGCTGAAAAGAGCGTATCAACATTAGAAAAAATCGTGGATATTAAAGTTCATATTGAACAGAATAGAATACAATCTCTGGGCAAAAGGGCTAAACAGGGACAGTTGCTTTTGAACAATCTTTTTTCAAAACCAATTATTAATGTTAAGGATATACAGGAAATAACAGGCCTATCTTCCAAGGCTGCCTATGATCTTGTTAAAGCTTTTGTAGAAACAGGCATATTAAAAGAGACAAGAGGTTATCAAAGAAACAGAGTTTTTATTTTTGAGGAATATGTAAAGATGTTCAAGTAGATATTATGAAATATTTTTTATTAGTATTAGGTGTTATTATTTGTAAACCAAACTTTAATAATAGCCGGCTATTTTTAAAAAAAGAGTAGAATGTTTTGAGTGATTGTATTATTTTAAAAAAAAATTTATAGAGAAATATGAAAAAATCAGAATTTACAAACAATATGGAATTAACCTCTTATAAGTCCTTTCAGGATATTTATAGCTATATAAATGCAATACCTGCGCTTTTTTGGAGTATTGATATAATTAAAAATAAAATTGAGTATATAAATAAATACGCCCTTCCTGGCCTTGGAGAAAATTCACATTTTCTTATACAAAATCCCGAATTTGCAGAACAGATGATTGTTGAAGAGGATAGATATATCTTTGAATCTTTTATGAAAGATGTTAGAAATAAAAAACCAGGGCTTGCTGTTTTTAGAATAAAGCTTTATGATGGAACAATAAGGTGGTTTAAAATTTCAGGGAGTCCTGATTTTTACAGATCCAATTACTATGTTGGATATGTAATGGATATTTCAGAAACTGCGATTTTTATACGCACTATTGATAATACTGATGCATCAATGGTTAAAAAAATAAATATTTTTAATAATCCTGTTTTTCTCATAGCCTTTGAAGATAAGCATATTCATGCCTGTAACAGCACAGCTTACAAAGTTTTTGGGCTAAAGCAGGAAATCCTGATGTCCATGACTTTTGAAAATATAGTTCTAAGCGATATGTCGCAATATTTGAACAGTATTTATGAGGAGATTATTTTCTCAGGTCATTGGCGTGGAGAGCTTACTTTTGTAACATCTTCAGGAACTGAGTTTTTATCCGAGGCATCTATACGGCCTCTTCATGTGCGCGGGGAAAACCTTTTGTGGGTATCTGTTTATAATATGCCTGGAGTTGTGAAAAAATCTTCTTCTGGAAAGGCTCAAGTTCAGGCTAAAGAAATAGATGTAAAAGGCTTGCTTCGTAAAATAACAGCAGCAGCTAAAAAAGGAAGCATGACCGATATTCTTGATTTAATTCTTGCAAATCAGCCTATCCCTGGCCTTGCAAATGCTGTGCTTTATTCAGATATTCATGTTGATGAGGGGATTGTCCATGTCTGGGGTGCTGGCGAAGCATTTAAGCCTCTTGCACCTGCTTTTTCCCACCCCTATGAAGGAACAATTGCAGAAAATATTGTAAATTATAATCTCAACCATATTATTGTAGAAAATACCTTTGAAAGTATAAAGCCTGTGGATTGGGCAATTTTTATCCCACATGGAATAAAATCATATTTTGCAAAACCTTTTTTTACAAAAGAAAAAATTACAACAGTTCTTATTTTTTGTTCAACAGAACGGGCTGTATTTAATGAGGAGAATATCAGGTTTTACGATCCCCTCTATCCTGCTTTTGAAAACAGCCTTGATATTATAAACAGAAAAAAAAGCGGAGGAAAATAAACAGGTATTTTTAGTTATTGTTTCTTAAAATATTTTTTTTATATTGACGATCTCTTCTTTCCTTTATATTATATTTTATACAAAATAATCTATTTTGTGTATTAGCTCAGTACTGATTTTGATAAATCTTGATTTTGTATTACTGCGTTTTTGATGTTGTGGTCAGTTTAAAATTTGTTTAATTTAACTGGAATGAGGTATATTTTATGAGCAGTAAAAAATCGGTTAAACTTTCTAATAGATATCTTCGTTGGGTTGTCCCTGTTACAATTACTGCTTTTGTTATATTTGGAATAATATCCTATTCTTTTGTTCGGAGTAGTAATGTAGACTATTATGAGAAAACTGCAGGGATAATAGCAGAGCAGACAAATGCAGCTCTTAAAAACTGGATAGAGGATCAGATTGTGCTTGCTCAGACAATAGCATCGGATTTCAGGGTTATAAGGGCCTGTGCCAATCCAACCAATCCTGTAATTGTTGCAGAGGCGGATGATTATCTGGAAGAGCTTCATAAGCGCTATCCTTATTATGAAAATTTTCCTCTTGCCATAAAGCTGCCTGAGAACCAGAGTTTTACTCTGCATGTAAATGGCGAAGCCAGAGTAATTAAAAGTGGTCATTTTTTTACTGATACTGTTGATGGAAAGACTATAGGAAAAGGGGGACCCCAATTTCTTTATATTCAAAATACTTTTGAAGGGAAACCCTATTATATAAGCAATGTTTATCCCAGTATACTCAGGGGGAATCCTATTTTTGTTATAGCAGCACCTGTTGTATCAAATGGCAAGGTTCTTGGATCAGCTATTATTGCTCCGCAGATGGACTACTTTACCAGAAGGTTTATTGATGGCAATACCCTTGGTAAAACCGGATATATGGTAATGGTAGACTCAAGTGGAATGCTGATCTCTCATCCGAACAAGGAGTTTATTTTAAGTTCAGAAGCTAAAAAGATTATAGCTCCTATTTTAGATAGGGCTTTGGCAGGGGAAACTTTTTTTGAAGATTATTATCAGGGGGAAAAGAAAACCTATTATATGGCAAAGTTCGATTCCCAGGGAGTCTATATTCAGTATGACTGGTTTATTGCATTTGGCCAGGAGTCAGGAGAAGTTATACAGGAGGCATCGCGTTTCTTTTATAATATGCTTGTTTTTGTTGTGATAATAATCGTGGTTCTTATTGTATTTATTTATTATCTTACTGAAAAAATAATGGTTAAACCATTAGGTCAGGCGCTTGATGTTGTAGATAAGATGTCAGGCGGGGATTTGAGCGTTGAAATTAAGGTGAGCAGCAATGATGAAATTGGACGTATGCTCGATTCAATGAAGAATATGCTCTTCCGCTTAAAGGAGATAGTCAGTGAAATACAGGGGACTACAGTTGATCTTGCGTCAGCGTCTGAAGAGATGTCAGCATCATCCGAGGGGTTTGCCCGCAATTCTCAGGATCAGGCAGCTTCAGCAGAGGAGATAACAGCAGCGGTTGAACAGATTTCGTCAGGACTGGATAATATACATCATGAAACAGTTGAGCAGTTTAGCAGTATGGATCAGTTTATCCTTAGAATTGATGATTTTTCGCGCAACACAAATCTTATGGGTGAAACTGTAAAAGATTCTCTTGATTTAACAAGGGGTATTGAATCTGAGGCTAAAAGCGGGAGTGATTCTCTCAACAATATATATAGCAGTATGAAAAAAATAAATGAAAGCTCAGGAGCCATGACAAATATTGTAAATATTATCAGTGGTATTTCTGAGCAGATAAACCTTCTTTCTCTTAATGCTGCTATAGAAGCTGCAAGAGCCGGGGAGGCAGGACGGGGCTTTGCTGTTGTTGCTGATGAAATATCTAAGCTTGCTGATGAAACTTCTTCAAGTATAAAAAATATTGAAGCACTTATTCTGGAGAATGAAAATGAGATTAGGAATGGGTCTGTGATTGTTGAGGGTTCAATAGGTATAATAACCAATATAATTAACTCAATTGATTCAATTGCTAATGTGATTAATGGAATATACAGTTTTATGCAGCAGCAGATTGAGTCTAATTCCAAGGTTACTGAAGATGTGGCAATGGTTAGGGATCGTTCTGAGTCAGTAAAGAATGCTATTGAAGAACACAAGATAGCTGTGCAGGAAATATCATCCTCCATTTCAAGTATCAGTAATATTACCCAGAAGAGCGTTGAAGGCGCAGAGGAGTTTGCTGATAATTCCAAGGCTGTTGCTTCAATGGCTGATGGATTGAGAAAATCTATAGAATTTTTCAAAGTTTAGCTTAATAAGGATTAACGGAAATTGTTTTTAATATTTAGGGGGGCTTAATGCCCCCCATTTGCATGCCTCTCTTTTTGTTTTTCTACATAATTTCATATCAAATACTAATTCATCATTAAATTATACAAATATATTTTTTGGATTTTTTCGTATAATTTCTGACTTTTTTTTGAATATGTACAGTTTTTTGTTATATTGATCTAGCAAAGTTGATAAATGGCAATTTTGTTTTAAAGTGTTGCTGTGCGAAATGGTCTTTGAAAAAAGTGGTAGTACCAGATTTGTAAAAAAATCCAATTCCCCCTGTTTTATTGTTGACTGGCTCAACCACTTGGTGTTTATTTTATCCAAAAATCAAATTGGTGGGACTGGTTTTGTGAATATGATTGAGAAAAAGAGTTTGCCTGACCAGATTTTAAAATTTATCAGCGATAATAACCTGAGCCAGGGTGAAGCTTTGCCTTCTGAAAGAAAATTATCTGAAATATTCTGTGCAAGCAGAAATTCAATCAGGGAATCCTTGAGGCAGCTTGAAGCCCAGAATATTGTGAAAATTCGCCCAGGCAGCGGATGCTATATAAAAACATGGGGAATAGAATTTTTTACCAATCCTGAACCTGATCTAAACCAAATGGCTTTCCAGAACCTGGAAGCCCGTCTTGCCCTTGATCCTGATGTTATGCAGCTTGCACTTGAAAGAATTAATGAAAAGGAAATAAGCCGTTTAAAGGGAATGCTTGTAAAGCTTAGCAGAGCCATCCTTTCCAGGGATATATCTGCTATAATTGATGAAGATAATCGAATAAGAATCACTATTGCCTGTTGTACGAAAAACAGAGTTTTGGCTCTTTTGGTAAGAGAGCTGGAAAAAAGCAATTATGCTGTATGGTCGCTTTTAGACAAGCTTCCTGATGAAGATCTTAACCGTATTTTTGGAACATACGTTAAGCTTATCAATTGTATTGAATCAAGAAATTCCCGTTTGGCAAAACAGGAAGTGCGCAATCAGATAACTATGATTTTTTCATTTTTGCGCTCATTGTCAGTTGAAGGTGAGTTCATGGAGCAGGAGGAGATTTTTGGTTAACAGGAAGGAGCTCATTTCCAGAATTTTCAGAAAAGAAACTGTTGTGGATACAATAAAGGCTATCAGACCTGTTTATGCTTCAGTTGTATCTCAAAATGAGGTGTGTGCAGAATCCGGGAATATTCATATTCCTGAGCTCACAGATGACATGATTTATTTTGAAGCAATGAGGCTTGGGATTGATCCTTCCAACTTTACAGTGGAGGAGCTTAAACAAAGGATTGTTGATGAGCTTTCAGTAATTACTGATTAAAGCATCCCCTGGGCTGTGCTGAACGGCGACAGCGCAGCCTGTGACGGATATAAAACAATTTAAGGAGATTGCCATGGGAGATTATGGTAAAAATTATCTCGAAGAGCGTAAGCTTGTTAAAAGGTGGAAGGGTCCAATCCCTGCTATTGTTGCGCTTGTTTTTACGTGTGCTATTTTTTATGCTACCTGGTGGATTTTTCAGGATCCCAGGGGGCTTATGAGAATGTATACTCCCTATGTGGGTTACATGTACACCAGGTGGTGGCTCATAGTTCTTATATGGATGGTTTATCTGTTCAATTTCTGGCCTTTTAAAAAAGAATGGGTATTTAAAACTCATCCATTGATTAAAGGTATTGTTCTTACATCAATATCTGTGATTGTGCTGGTTGTGCTTATTAAGGGATTTTTTGAAGGCTTTTTAGGAAATTATGGTTTGGCATATTTTAATCCAGATCAGCTTACAAAATTACCCGGTATTACAGAGTTTTTTGCAATTGAGTATTCAGCTCTTGCGGTTCTTATGTTTGCAGCTATTGCTTCCTGGCTTAGCCCTGCATGGGTTGTGGCTATGGAAGATGCACCATGGGGAAAAATGTCTCAGCCTGCAAAGGGTTTGAGTATTCTTGTAATGACTTTCTTTTTAAGTACAATTGTATATTTTGTTACAATGCATCCTCACATGGGTATTCTTTATTATCCCTGGCAGTATTTTTCTTCTATTGCTCCCCCATACTGGGAACAGTTTGCAAATACGGTTTCAGGAAACTTCCATGTTGCATGGATTATGTGTTGTACAGTAACTGTGTGGCTCGTTGAAACAATCTGGGAAAGGTATCCTTTTAATCTTATAAAGAATACTGCATTAAGAAGATTTACCGCGTTTTTTGGTATAATTGCTATTGCTCTTGCAATGCACTTCTTTTTCTATTTTGTGCAGGAGCTTACATACGGAGAAGCAATAAGGGGCACAAGACGTGATGCAGCTCCAGACTGGAGATGGCTCCATGTTGGTGAGATGGCTGTATTTCTTCTTGTTCCAGCTCTATTTCTTAAGTTTTACTGTGGAAACTGGCCCAGAAAATTCAGCATGCCAGTTAATGTTTTGGCAAGAACAGGTATAACAATTGTAGCAGCTATAGTACTCTATTATTTCTACTACAGAACTTCACATCTGTTCCTTGGAACTCAAAAGGGATTTTCTCATCCACAGCAGTTCCCTATGATTCCTACTATCTGGTTAATCAACATCTGGCTGGTCCATCACTGGTTTATGGATAACTGGCCTGGATGGAAGATGGTTCCAAAAACAGCTGAAGAAATGGCAGCTGATGAGCATGCATATGAAGCAGCAGTTAAGGAAGTCAAATGGAGTCCATCTCTTGGATGGGGTCTTGGAGCAGGCGTGCTCGCAGGGATAGGTTTTTATTTTATCACTGTTGCTGTGCTGCCGGTATTATATAAAGTTATAACTATAATACCCAAGTAAGCCTGTTAAAAATTGATAAGGAGGACACAAATGTCTGATAAAAAAATAAACAGAAAAGATTTTTTAAAGGGCGCAGCCATGGGGCTTGGCGCCGGGGCTGTTGGAGCAATGGGTTTGTACTCCTATTCTCCTTTGAAAAAAAAGCATTTTCCTGAAATTTCCAGAAAGCAGGAAGAGTTGGGAGTATGCAAAAGCATTAAAGTAACCAATATTTCTGAAACAAGCTGGTTTGATAATGGTGTCCTTATGG
>CAYTLM010000045.1:0-12966 GCA_964438485.1 uncultured Leptospirales bacterium
TAAGGAGCTGTACAGCAGTTATATAAAAGTTAATGGCATTTTAATTCCAACAGAGCTTGAAGTTCATGCCAGAACCTCCAGCGGTATAGTAAGAACCCTGACTCAATATAGCAATGTTCGTGTAAATGACACAGTAAACCTTTCTGATTTTGCGTTTAAAATAAAAAGCTTTATGAAGGTGCGAGCTTTTGATGAAAAGTAAATATTTTATTTTGTTTTTTATTGTTTTAATTACTCTCTTTTATTTCGCTTCATCCCTTTATGCTCAAAAGATTTATAGAATTAAATACTATGGCTGCAGCGGTATTGTTGATTTAAATAAAGATGAATATTCTTTTTTACCGGAAATATCTGAAGACAGGCTTAAACTGTTAAGCGTGGATATAACCAGGCTTTACCATGCAAAAGGTTATAGTGCATTTTATATTGAAGAGATTGTGGTAAAGGCAGATGATACTGTTGAATTTTATTGCAATGAATCTATGGTGAGCACTGTTGTTGTTTCAGGCACAGGGAAAGATGAATCAGAGCAGGTTAAAAACGAAATATTCCCAGAGGGCTTTCCATACAATGAAATTACTCTTAAAAAAAATATAGCTTTAGTAAAGGGAAAATATGGATACAGCAATGTTCATGCTCAGCTGGAAAGGGACATATATAACGATATAATAATAAAAGCCAGAGTTGTTAAAATCACTAACAGGTTTGGTTTTTCAGCAACAGGAAGTCCTGTTTATGGGACTCTACTTTCTGTATCATGGGATGTCTTTTTTGAAAAAAGCGTTTTGCACATGGGGCTTAATTCATCCTTTGCGCAAAAGCAGGTTAGAATGTCAGATTTGAGTATATTCTATAACAGAAAATTTAATCATATAGCTTTATTGTCAGGATTTAATTTAAGGGAAAGCAAAGATTTTTTGAATGAAGATATGCTTTACAGGAACAGGTCAGTTTCTCCTGAAATATCTGTTTATCATTTTTTCGGGGCAATAGGTGCTGCAATTGTTGTTAATGGAGATTATTATGCCCTTAAAAATTATATAGAACCAGGGGATTTGGGAGTTTATTCAGGATATGGTGGTGCTAAGATTTTTTATAATAACAGGAGTTATGTGATAGATAAAAGGGAAAATAAAAATTTTTTTATTGAGGCAAGGGCAGGGGCTAACAGTCTGGAAAAAAAAGCTGCATTAAGAGTCAAATCTGAGGCGTTTTTTTCTTTCCAGGTTTTCAGCAGAACTGCCTTGATTTTTAAAAACTACTTTTTTATGACTACAGAAAAGGAAAGTCTTTTTCAGGAATATGTCTTTGATCATCATCTGCCTGGTCGGATGAATGATTACACTGTTTCAAATTTAAAAAATGCAGCTGGAGTTGAAGCAGAGTTTGAACTTTATCCTTCTTTATTCTATGCATGGCCAATTTTTTATTATGGAATATATGAAAATGAAAATAATGATTTTAAAAACTTTTTATCTGCAGGGATAGGTTTTTCTTTTGAATTAAAGGGGGCAGCTATTAAGGCTGCATATGTTCGGGATCTTTCTCAAAGTAAACAAAAAAATAGTTTTCTTTTTTCTGTGTCAGGGAGTTTTTAGTAATTGTCCGGGTTGAGCGAGTATTCACGAAGGATTTCGTTTGTTTGAAGAATTTTTTCAATATCGTTCATTGTATTAACTATTGAAGTTCTTGCATCAATAAAAGACTGTTTTTGAGTCTTTGTAATTCCTGTTTCTTCATCAGGATTTTTTGAAGAGGTGAAAGTATTCAGTCTTTTTATATGCTTATACAGACTTGTATAAATTCTTTTGATTGTTGAGGATACTTCATAAAGGAGTATAAATCTCATTGTCCTTTCCTGATTTCCGGAAAATAGATCAATCAGCTCCTTTCCTTCATTATCAATTTTTGCCTGGTAATAGGTAATTGATCTGGGGTAATTGGTGAGCTCTTTGTAATAGCTATCCAGTTTTTCAAGCTGCTGTATTCCTTCAATGTCAAGACTTCGTGCAATGTCATCAAATTTGGTGGATTCCATTTTGTTTTCTTTGGGGAATATCAGAGAATCATTTATATTCATTATGATTCCGTTTATCCTTTCTTTATGAATTTCAACATCAGTAATAACTTTTTCTATAAAAGGATCAGGTTCAAATAAAAGTTTATTTTCATCAATATCGTCATCTATGTCAGGATAGGGTGTTTCAGGAAATTGGCTTTTTTCAGAAAAAGCCTCTGTTTCCCTGTTCAGGAATATTTTTTTCTGGTATTGGCGGGATTGACTTGAGTGAATCCTTTCAAGCTTTATTATTTCTATTTTTCTTTTAATCCGGTTGTATTTTAACCCAAAAAGATTTCCCATGGGATCAATGTATCTGTTGTTAAGATCATACACAGATACTTTTGATGTGTCTATCTGGGAAATATCTTTTATTTTTATAATTCTTTTTTTCATCTTTTACAATAGTTCCGGATTAAGCTGTTCAAACACATCATTGAACTCAACAGCAATATAATAATTCCCTGAAGACAGGAAGGGCAAAAATTTTTTTGCCACATCTGAAGGGTTGTTTTCCAGAGAACCTGTTCGTATAACTTTGCCCAGAATATCAAATTTTATTTTTTTAATTTCAAAATGCAGCACTGTTGGAATACCAATAGTAATTCGTTCATTGCTAAGAATAAACAAACCGCCTTTGCTTATGTCAATAATTGTTCCCTTGGCTTTTCCTGGAATATCCATGTAAATATCAATGGTTTCCGGATCGCCTTTATAATAATCGAATTTGGTCTTTATTTTACAGGAATAGCGTTCAAATTTTCTTTTGTCATTGCCTTTACTCATCTTTTTACCCCTGTAGAGTCTGAAAATAATTTTATATTTTAGAGTGCAAGCTCTGCTTGTCAAGCCTTGTTTATATAAATGAGTAGTGAAATAATATTAATAGGAAAAATGTTTACTAAAAAACTATTGACATAGGCCAAGTGTTATTTTTAATTCAAAAGATGAAAGAGACAAGTAATCCTGATAAACTTGAACTGCTTGAAAGGCAGGTTGAAAATCTCACCAAACTTGTTGAGATCAACAGTATAATTAATTCAACTCTGAATATTAGCCGCCTTCTTTCTCTCATTATGGAGATGGTTAAAGATATTATGGATACTGAAACCAGTACCCTTCTTCTTTTTGATGAAGCCTCAAATGAGCTGGTTTTTAAAATAGCCCTGGGTGATGCAGGTGAGGAGTTAAAGGAAAAGTATAGGGTTAAAATTGGTCAGGGTATAGCAGGATGGGTGGCACAAAACAGGGAATCAGTAATTGTAAATGATGCATATAAGGATTCCAGGTTTGATTTTAAATATGATAAAAATACCGGATTTGTTACACGTTCGATTATTTGTGCTCCTCTTCTTTTTAAAGGAAAACTTATTGGTGTTATTCAGGCGATAAATCGGGTATCTGGAAAAGGCTTTGATGAAAAGGATATGAACCTTTTCAGGATTTTTTCCAATCAGGCTGCTTTGGCAGTTCAAAATGCGATTTTTTTTCAAAGAGCTATAGAGGAAGAACGAATAATCAGTGAGCTCACACTTGCTAAATCTATTCAGGATACGCTCACTCCTTTTATTGCCCAGCTTAAAGATAAATATTCTATTGCTGCCAAGGCTTTGCCTGCCAGGGAAGTTGGTGGAGTATTTCATTTTTTTAAGGAATATAGTAAAAATTCTGCAATACTAGCCATGGGGAATCTGGATCAAAAAGGGATTCCAGGTGCTTTAAGGGCTTCAACTTTTTTCGGAATTTTAAAAGTACTGGTGGAAATTGGTTTTTATAAACCTGAAGAAATTGTAAATAAAATTAACAGCATTCATAGAGATGATATTATAAAAAGTTCGGGCTTTTCTTTTTTTATTGCTAACATTGATTTTGCAGAGGGTAAAATTGAATTTGTAAATGCAGGGGATGCCTGTCCTGTGCTTGTACGAGAGGGGAAAGCCAGATATCTCAGGTTTAAGGATCGATCAGGAGGATATGTGGGAGATGAAAATTTTCATATATCCCCTGTGATAATAGAACTTAAACCCGAAGATCGATTTATTGTACTTTCAGGAAGTCTGCCGAAAATGAAAAATAGACAGGGCAGGGATATTGGTCTTGCAGGAATTATGGGGTTTCTTGAAAAAGAAAAAGGTGAGGCCAGTGGCGACATAAATGGCCTTCTTGATTATGTACATGACTATACAGGAAAACTTGACTGGACCAGGGATGTGTCAGTAGCGGCTTTTTCAGTGAGAAAGGTTTAAGTATGGGAGAATTTGTTTCAGTTGTTTTTTGCAGAAGATGCGGATCCAGGTACATAGAAATTAATGAATGGACTCAAAATGGAGATGCTATAATTCACTGTAGAACATGTAATAATAAAGCTGAACTTCCTGGCTTTACACTGGGAAGGTGTAAAGTGACAAAACAGGAGTTAAATATGGCGCGAAACACCTGTGCAGGGAAATGGGATTTTGAAAAGTAATTTTTTATATAACCCCCAGGCATAGGGGGCATATATTTAATTACTTTAATTCATCAATAAAGATTATTTTTTAAATATTCTTCTTATAATTACTGTCAGGAAAAAAAGAAGAACCCTTAGTAATCTTCCAATTCTCCATGGTCTTGTAATAATTCTGTAAAACCAGTCCAGTCCATTTTCCATAAAGTAATCAGGGGCTTTTCTTTTTTCACCTGATATAGTGTCAAAGCTCCCGCCTACGCTTATAAAAACAGTGTTTTTAAATTCACTTTTGATTTTATATATCCATTTATCTTCTTTAGGAAAACCAAGGCCTACAAATACAATGTTTGCTTCGGATTTTCTGATTGCCTCAATAACAGCTTTTTCCCTGGTTTCATCAAAGTACCCTCCATGGCGGCCCACAATACGGATATTGGGGAAAGATTTTTTTATGTTAAAAAATGCTCTTTCAGCAATTTCAGGTTTTCCACCAACAAGGAAAATTGTATATTCCTTCATTTCAGCAAGGCGTATTATTTCCATCATAAAGCTTAAAAGGCCAATTCTTTCTTTAAGTGGATTTTTCAAAAATTTTGCAGCCCAGCCTATACCAGCACCTGATGCTATATGCATACTGGCTTTATCAGAAATAAGTCTTAAATCTGCATTTGTTCTTAATCTGTGAAGTTTATAGGGGTTGAGTGAAATAACATGATGTACACCCTTTTCTTCTATCATCCTGATTATTTTATAAACAGCCTGTTCCCTTGTAATATTGTCTACGCCAATATCAATAATATTAACTATACTGGCATTATCAAGTGAAACCTGGTTGTATTCGAGTATAAGATCCCTTTCTTCCTTATAGGAACTGTAAGAGATGGAATCTTCTGACATAGAGAGTCCTCCTGATTAGTAGTCTCTTTTGATTGTGCAAAATTTTTTGCCTATGGAACACTGGTCATCTAATAAGATTTTTTAGTAAATATTTTGATTAAAGTCTGGCCTATGTTTTCATAATGTGGAAAAAAATTAGTAAAATTGATATTAATAGATATATATTTACTCACAGGGGGGGTGTCAATAATAATTCGTAAGTGGAGATAAATCTTTCAGATTTCATTTTTTACTGTCATGTGAGTTTTAAAATATATTTTAATTGAATTTAATCAGTAATAAATTAAATTAGTAATTAAAGAATAGAGTAAATATTTTACAGGATGCCATAATGAGCAGATTAAAAGAACTTCAGGCGTTTAGTATTTATGAATCAACCAGGAAGTATTTTTTTGAGCCTGATTCCAGACACGAGTTATTAAAGGAGCGGGTTTATGATGTACTTGCCACATATAAACCGGAAGTAGTTGTAAAAGCCGGCATTGGAAGCGGAAACCTCATTCTTGATATTATGCAGGACTATGATAAGACAGTTTTAATAGTTGTTGAGCCTTCTTTAAGAGTGATTAATGAATTTATTGAAAAAAATAAAGACAACCCTGTTATAAAAAATATCAGATTTATTAATGGAGAGTTTTTAAAATTCCCTATTGATTATTATGCTGCGGATTTTATAATATGCGTTGATAATTTTGATATAATCGAATCTGCACCTGTAATGGATGAGTTTAGAAGAGCCCTGAATTTTGAAGGCTATTTCCTTTTTGGCGGGGTTGTGCTTCATGATGATGATCTGGATGGAGTGTATGATGATTATATGAAGATTCTTTTTCCTCTTCACAATGATTATTATCTTAAAGATGATCTTAAAACATTTTTGAACTTAAAAGATTTTTCTTTTATTAAAGGAAGTATTGAAAATTTTGACTGGAATCTGGAAGAAATGACAGAGCATTTAAGTGGGCTGTACGATCCACCTTTGGATAAGGCAGCTGAATTTTTAAATTCAAACCAGGAATCTTTTGTAGACCTTTACAAGCTGGAAGAGAATAAAATAAGCCTTCCATATTTTACAGGGCTGTTTTTAAGAAGAAAAATAAAGATAGATACTCCCTGATGAAAAAATTTTATACATTTTTGATTTTATCATTTGTTTTTCTTCCTGTTTTTCTTTACTCTCAAACAGATGAAATTGAAATTACAGCTCAGTCAATTTTAGCCAGGGTGGATAATATTATGAAGTATCCTGAAGGGGAAATGCGCGGACGAATGAAGCATATTTCTCCTGATGGGAAATCCTACACAATAGATTTTATAGGGAGCATAGCAAGGACAGATTTTCTTTTCACTTTTAGCAATAAGTCCAGAGGAGAGGAAATTAAGGTTTTATACAAAATGTCTGGAGAGGATGTCTGGGTTTACAACAATCATGCTCTGAAGCTTTTTCATAAAATGGGAATAGATAAATTTGATTCACTCCTTGCAACAAATTTCAATCTTGTTGATTTTTCAAATTCCGATTTTCAGAGCAATTATAATGCCCGTATTACAGGGGAGAATTTTATAAAAGGAGTTGAGTGCTACAAGCTTGATCTTGTTCCTGTTTTTCAGGGCAGTGAGTATGGACTTGTGACTTTGTATGCAAGCAAGAACAATTACCTTCCCATGAGAATAGATTTTCACGACAGGGATAAAGTAGTGTTTAAGTTTTTGTCGCTTTCAAAAACCATGGAAAAAGGGGATCGTCTTATGCCTATAAGGTATGACATGCTTAATATAAGGAATGGTACAGTAACAATATTAAATTTTACCAAGTTTGATGAGGCAGTTACCTTTGGAGGTGATATATTCAGACCGGAAACTTTAGGGGAATAGAGTGCCTCAATTTTTTATTGATAGCAGCGATATTGTTGATGGAATTGTAAAAATTTCAGGAAATGATTTTCATCATCTGGTAAAGGTGAGGCGGGTTGCACCTGGTGATAAAGTTGCTTTAAGAAGAACAGATGGGATAGGCTGTGAGGCTAAAATCTTATCTGTTCACAGCACCTATCTTTCTGCATTTATAGAAAAAGAGTATCCTGCCGGAACAGAGTTTTTGTATCTTACTGTTTATTTGTCTATTCTTAAAGGGGCTAATTTTGAACTAGCTTTGCAAAAATGCGTTGAAATAGGGGTTTCTGAAATAATACCTGTAATCTCAGAAAGAACAATACCAAATTTAAGGGATAGGGCAGATCAGAAAACCCTTAGATGGAAAAAAATTGTTTTTGAATCAGCAAAGCAGTGCCTTAGGGAAAATGTTCCAGTGTTAAGCTATCCTGTTGATTTTAAAACAGCAATAGCAGATGCTGCCGGTGAAATAAAACTTCTGGCTCACCCTGATAGCAATAGACCCATAAAATCTGTTTTAAGAGAAAATAATCCTCCTGCTTCTGCTGACCTGTTAATTGGACCTGAAGGAGGATTTTCCAGCAAAGAGCTTAATATTGCAGAAGAAATGGGCTGGACAACAGTAAATGCAGGTGTTAATCATTTGAGAGGGGAAACAGCAGCCATTGTTATTCCATCTATTATTCTTTATGAATGGATCTGAAAACTGGATGAGTTAAACTAAAAAAGAAATGAATAGCATTTTGAAATAAAAAAATATAAAGATTGCCACACTTAGGAGAGAACCATGTCAGATTACATTAATGATCCAATAAGTTACGCAAAGGATGTAGTGGGAAAAGATCCCATGGCACAGTTTCTTGGAATAGCTGTTGATGAAGTAAGGGAAGGATATGCCAGGTGTTCATTAACAATAATCCCTGAGTACCTTAATGCAGTTGAACGTGCCCATGGCGCTATTATTTATGCTCTTATAGATCAGTCCCTTGCTGTTGCTTCAAATTCAACAGGAATGGTTGCCATGTCCCTTAATGTTTCAGTTAATTATGTTGCATCAGCCAGGGCAGGGGAGAAGCTTTTTGGTGAGGCAATACCTGTTAAAATTGGTAAAAAGGTCAGCTTATGGAAGATCGATGTAAGGAGCACAGAGGATGTTTTAATTGCCACAGCAGATGGTATAGCGTATCATAAATAAAAAACCGCCTTTAAAAGGCGGTTTTTTATTTACACCAGGCCAAAGTATTTTTCAAAAAAAAGGCGAGCAGCTTCTCAATTATTGTTTCTTTTTTTGCAATTCTGCTGTTAGATGCAAACCTTGAAACAGGCGGCATTATATTATCTATATCAGTTCCTGTGGTTTTTAGAACGCCATCTCTAAAAGCGTTTTCTATAAATTTTATGGTTTCTTCCTGTTTTAAATTTTCCTCTTTAATTAATTTTTCAATGTCCTTTTCTTTATTTTCATTTAAAAAAGTTTTCCAATCTTCATCCACTTTTGTTGAAACATTAACCTGTTCTATAAATCTTTCAATATTAATAAAATCTATTCTAAAGGGCAAAACATTGTTATCAATTATAGAATCAACGTTGGCAAATGGAGCCCTAAAGGAGCTTTGAATGTAAATAAAATTCGGCTTGCCTATTATTATAATGGATTTGATGTGCCTTGGAAAGCAATAATGTATGAGAATCTATATATTATTGATAAAGTTTTGAGATGGCGGATAATTTTCTTGATTTTTAAAGAATAATTATATCAAATATGCTTTATTAAAAGTCAGATTATATTTTTAATAAATAATCTGCCGTAGAAAGATTTCTTTTTGTTTCAGGTCTCTTAAAAGAGACGCTATCAAATATTTGATAACGTATAATAATTAATGTTTATATTGCTGTATGATAGATCATGAGAAATGGTGAATTATTCGCCAGGAACTAAATAGGAACCGGTTATAATACGTTGCCAGTAAATGTTATACGCGGGGTAATATTCAAAAATATGTCCGTATATATAGATAAGAGTGATGAAGGGGGATTTGATGAAAAAAAGAATAACAGCCGTGATGATGTTCGCGGCAGCGGTATTAATTTTCAGCTACGTCAGCGGGGCAGAGGCGGGTAAAGTCTGTCAGTTGAATGAGGGTGACAGGGCTCCTGCTATTATTATGCGCGCGTCAAACGGTGATTCATTTATTCTGTCAAAACAGGGGAAGGTTAAGCCGGTGCTGATAAGTTTTTTCAGCGATAACTGTCTCCCATGCCTTAAAGAGATACCTGAACTCCAGAAGATAAAGAACTCATCAGACCGGACGGATGTTTATCTTGTCGCAGACACTGCCACGGATGAGAAGAGGGCGGCGGAGTTTCTTGAAAAAACCGGGAAACAGAGCGGAATGAAAATAACATTACCGGTGGTTTATGATTCATACGGGGATATGAAAGGCGCCTTTGGAGTAAAAAGCTACCCTGTGTTATTTCTTGTGGATAGGAAAGGGGTTGTAGTTCTCCGCTTTGACGGGTATAAACCAGAAAACATTGAAAAACTAAACAGATTGCTTAAAGAGTTTAAATAAAATGAAGCTGAAGAGGGTCTCGCCATTCATTGCAGCTCTTTTATGCGCCACTGCGCTCTACTCTTACACAGGGTTTTATCCCGTTAAGATTCTTGAGATCTACGCCAGGTACAGGGCTTCTGAGTGTACGTCATGCAGCGTTAAGACATTGGACAGGGGCGCGGAGCTCCTTGACAGAATATTCACTCCCGGCCTTGTAATTGACCCCGGAGAGAAGGCTTTTGTGAAAACAGGGCGCTGCGGCCCCGGTGAGCTTCAGTTGAAAGAGGATTCAAAGAGAAGGTTTTACGGCAGAAAGGGTGACGAGGCAGTGTATTACCCCGCGGTTGTATTCAGGTTCCACAGTGGAGAAGAGGGTATGGCGGGTATCGACAGTAAAGACTACACGGCTGAAAGGGTTGCGGAGGTATATAAAAGCGGAAAAGAGTTTACAGGGAGGATAAAGCTTATACCCTACGCCCACGGGGACGGGAAAACATTCATTTACGACAGGGAGAGGCATGTAATACAGGCGCATTGTAAAGTGCTTGAGCTGACGGGGAAGTGAAGTGACAGCCTGGAATTTTCTGGTTGTCATCCCGGTTTCGCGCAGCGAATACCGGTATCTCACAGAACAAGCAGGGGCGGGTATAGACCCGCCTTTGACATGTGGAATGTCGTGATAACAGAGAATAAAAAAGGGGAGAAATAATGAACCTTAAAAAGATAACAGTAATAATGTTAATGATTATTATGGCAGCCGCTGCCGGAACTCAAAGAGACGCCGGCGCGCAGAACAGGCCAACGATTTTCATCAAAAACCTTGTGCCCGGCAAGGGCGTTAATTCCGCGGACGCAATGAAACTGTCACGGTTTATTGAAGAATCGGTAATAAACATGGGTGATTATGACGTAATGAGCCAGGAGATGGTAAAAGAGCTTTTTGATACAGTCGCAAAGCAGCAGATACTTGACTGCAACACTGAATCGTGCCTTGCGCAGATAATGAATTCAACGCAGACGCCCTATCTGATATATGGGGACTTGTTAAAAGAGGAGAACGGTTACCTCGTAGCCGTAAAACTGATGGAGCGGGTGAAGGGGGGAAATGCGCGTATAAAGGGCAGCTCTACCCGTTTTACGCGGACATTTGAGATCGGCATGATGAAACTCATGGCGGGAAACATAATAAAAGAACTGCACGGTGAAAAAATAACCGAGAGCGAGGAGAGCGATATAGGCGGCACACCCGAGGGGCTCTACCGCTTTATGGTTATAACCGACCCGCCGGATGCCGAGCTGTATATCAACGGTGCGAGACAGAAAAGCAGAAGGCTCACTTATCCACAGGGAGATTATAACGCGCTGTTGAAATCCCCCGGTTTTGAAGACCATAAATTCTTTATAATGCCGCACGTAATACCTGAATATAACATAACAATGAAGCGCCTTCAATATTCAATAACTTTTACCCTTGAAAAGGGAATGGATGAGGGGGTGGATGTATATGACGAGGAGAGGAACCTTGGCACAATAGACAAAAAGGGCCTCACCCTTGACCTTGAGTCAGGGGGGCATATACTCACCTTTAAGAAGAAAGGTTATGATGACAGGGTGGAGACCTATAATTTTATCGGCAGCAGGAGTTATGCCGTAAAACTTAAAAAGTCTGTTTACGCGCTTGATGTAACGAGCAGCGAGGTTAACACAAAAGTTTACATAAACGGCAGGGCGGCAGGCAACGCCCCTTACAGCAGAAAATATGAGTACGGCACATATACCGTGCGGGTCGAAAAGGAGGGGTTCCTTACCGAGGAGAAGGAGCTTGAGCTTGATAAAAACAATACACTCAATTTTACCCTGCGCGAAAAGAAGTTTGTTGAATTTCGAGTTGAGTCAAAGCCTGAAGGGGCTGATGTTTTCTACGGCGGGGTCCGCAGAGGAACAGCGCCCGGCACATTTCAGTTCCCCGAGGGTGAACTTGAGGTGAAGGTGGTCTACCAGAAGAGGACAGAGAGCAGAAAAATAACCCTGAAGCCCGGCGGGAAAAAGGTGGTGCTGAAGTTCGATTTTTCAGAGCCTGAATACAAAATGGAAATGGTCTATATAAAAGGCGGAACATATATGATGGGTAGTCCGGAAAGTGAAAAGAATAGGTCCAGTGACGAAAAACAGCACAGAGTAACAGTATCGCCATTCCGGATGGGCAAGTACGAGGTAACACAGAAGCAGTATGAAGAGATAATGGGAGAAAACCCAAGTAGTTTCAAAGGCGATAATTTGCCTGTAGAGTTGGTGAGCTGGTACAATGCTGTTGAGTTCTGCAATAAACTAAATGAAAAACATGGATTAAAGCCATATTATAAGATTGATAAACGCAGAAAAGACCCGAATAATAAGAGTGAGTATGATGATAGAAAGTGGGTAGTGACCATAGCAGGCGGTAACGGCTTCAGGCTGCCAACTGAGGCTGAATGGGAGTATGCCTGCAGGGCGGGTACAATAACCGCATTTCATTATGGAGATAAAATGGACAGCTCAATGGCAAATTTTGATGGTAATTACCCGTATAATGCGGATAAGGGAGTATACAGGGGAAAGACAATAGCAGTGGGAAGTTTTAAGCCCAACGCGTATGGACTTTATGATATGCATGGCAATGTATGGGAATGGTGCTGGGACTGGTATGGAGGTTACAGCAGTGTTAGCAATGACCCGAAAGGTGCAGATAGCGGCGAGTATAGCGTTTTGCGCGGCGGCTCGTGGGTCAATGTTGGTGGCGATCTGCGCTCCGCTGTCCGCAACTGGGGCGGGGCGGTTTATCGGGGCGTCAGCTACGGTTTCCGCGTTGTCCGCTCCGTGAATTAACCGGACCCCCGGGCTACTGGCCAACTGGTCTCCTGGAATTTTTCTTTTTTGCTTCTTTTTTCTTTTTTAAAAGAAAAAAGAAGTTTGAACTTTACCCATATCTTCTCCGGCAGCTTCGGCATCCTTATCAGGCAGCTTTGCATAATCAAAGTCCTTAATGCCTGTTTCATGTTTTCCCTTATTTATGTAAGACGTTATATTCTCTGAAATATATCTATAAAAAAGCATTCCTAAAACATATTGTTTAA
>CAYTLM010000046.1:0-12815 GCA_964438485.1 uncultured Leptospirales bacterium
ATCAATGGCAAAGTTGAAAACTCCATAATATTTCCTGGTGTTGAAATACAAAAAGGCGCAGTTGTAAAAGACTCAATCATACTGCCCTATGTTAAAATAGGAGAAAAATCTGTAATAATAAATACCATAGTTGATGAAGCAAACCCTGATTTTGAAGATGCGGGTATTGGGAAAGAATGTAAAATAGGCTCAGAAGAAAAACTTATAAAAAACATAGACTTCCCTGATCTGCTTAATTCAAGCCTCACACTGCTGGGAAGGAATATACACCTTAATGACAGCATATCAATAGGGAGTGCCTGCTATGTAACATCAAATGGAGCTAATGAATATTTTAAAGAAAAAACACGGCTACAGGATGGAGAAAGCGCTGTTTAACAACTTTGACTAAACCATAATACTTTTAATAAAGATATGATCTTTCCTAATCAACAAAACATTTGCATTTTCATTAAAAAAACATTGCTATGCTTATAAGAGCCTGTGATTCGCTTGACTTAATTGATATTCTGATATAAAATTCAGTTATGCTAGAATCTGAACTTAACATAAATCACGAACCCATAAAAAATTACAAAAAAAACCTATATACCCTTACGGAAAAAAACTTCAAGGATCTGGTGCATTCATCTCCTGATGCCATATTTGTTTATGTTGATGACAAGATTATATTTGCAAATAAAACCGGATTAAATCTATTCCGTGCAAGCTCTTCTGAAGATGTTATAGGCAAAAGTATATGGAATTTTATTCCTGAAAAAAGCCAGCAATCCCTGAAAAAAGCAATTGATTTGATCATCAATGGCAAAAAAACCTATATTTCCACTGAAGATAAAATCATAGCACTTGATGGACATGAAGTTGATATTGAAATTTCATCCACATACTTTAATTTTAATGGACAACATGGAATACAGGCTTTTATGCGTGATATTTCAAAGCGAAAAAGGGCAGAGGAACGATTAAGAAAAGCAGATGATAACAATAAACAGCTATTTGAATCCACAGGTACTGCAGTAATATTTATTGAAGAAAACAAAACCATTTCCCAGGTAAATGGTGATTGCGAAAAAATATCAGGCTACCATAAAAGCGAAGTTGAGGGGATAAAAAAATGGACTGAATTCATTGCACCGGAAGATAAAACCCTGCTTGAAAGCAACAGCATCCTGCGAAACAGAGACATGGATAGACCTCTGAGCCTTGAATTCAAACTTATAGATAAATTTGGGAAATATCACAATGTTTTTATGACAACATCCTATCTGCCTGATTCAAAAAGGAGCGTTGCCTCCTTAATTGATCTTACTGAAATCCAAAAAGCTGAAAAAATTTTAGCTACAACACAGCAAAACTACAGACTCCTTGTTGAAAACACCAAGGAGGCAATAGCCATAATTCAGGATGAACAGGTAAGATATGTTAACCCCAAGCTCTGTGAAATAACCGGCTACAACGAAGAACAGATACTCAATAAAAAATTTTACAAGCTTGTACACTACGACTTTAGAAAAATAGTACAGGAGGAATACAATTACCGCCTTGATGAAAACCAGACAAGCTCCATGTCCCCTGTCATGCCCCCTGTAAAGATCATAGATACAAATTCCAATGAAAGGTGGTTCCAGATTAATTCTGTACTCACTATATGGGGAGATAAACCTGCAGTGCTTCTTTTTTTCAATGATATTACAGGTGAAAAACAGGCTCAGCAGGCACTTGTGGCTAGTGAAGAAAAATACAGGCTTGTTGCTGAAAACGCAAAAGATATAATAATAATATATAGTCAAAACTATCGCATAGACTATATCAACATGTCTGGTATGGAAACCTTTGGGCTCACCAGAGACATGATAAAAAATATGACCATTAAGGATATTCTCTACAACGATGATACATCCGAATTTCCTCCAACAGGAAAATCTAACATAAAAAAAACTAAAATATTTAAAAACCGCTTTGAAGCTATAAATTTTAAAAAAGAGCCCATACTCCTTGAAACTCTTTCAAGCCCCATAAAGCTTGATAATAATAAACACGGCATACTTGTAGTAGCCAGGGACGTTACTGAAAGAAAAAAACTGGAAAAGGAAATAATACTCATATCTGAAAGAATAAGACAGCAGGTAAGCAGGGATCTCCATGATGACCTGAATCCTCATCTTATTGGAATAGAAGCCCTGACACAGGTTCTTACTCAAAAACTCAAAGAAATAGATCTTCCTGAACATCAGGAATCTGAAAAAATTGCAGCCCTGATAAGCAAGGCAATAACTAAAACCCACAGGCTTGCAAGAGGACTCTGCCCCATTGATCTTGAATCAACAGGAATCCAAACCCCGCTTATGAACCTCACCAAGCTTTTGCGCACCATTTACAGCATTGAATGCAAATTTGACTATGATGAATCTGTAATTATTGAAGACCTTACCCTTGCTACGAATCTTTATTACATTGCTCAGGAAGCAGCTTTTAATGCTGCAAAATATTCACATGGCACAGTTATTCATATAACATTAAAAAAAGGGAAAAATCATCTTATTCTGGAAATAAAGGACAATGGGAGAGGACTCTTGGCTGAACAAAAAAAGGACACTGAACAAAACAGTGGCATGGGACTTAAAATAATGAAATATCGAACTGAAATAATAGATGGCACATTCCTGATAGGGCCAAACAGACCTTCAGGAACAGTTATTACAGTAAAAACACCTTTGAATAAACCAAAAGGTGAAGGGAGGATTAATTATGGCAGAGGGAAAACTAACAGGAAACAAACGATTTAAAATTTACATAGTTGAGGATCACCCCATATTCCTTGATGGCATAAGCCAGCTGATAAACAGGGAAGAGGATATGTTTGTAGCAGGCGGGTGTGAAAACGCCAATGAATGTATTAAATCAATCAAGGAGGACCTTCCTGATCTGATAATAATAGACATAACCCTAAAGGACAGCTGCGGAATTGAGCTGACAAAAGAAATAAAGAAAAAATATCCTGCTCTGCCAATACTCATTCTCTCCATGCACGAAGAGCTTATTTTTGCTGACAGGGTATTAAAAGCAGGAGCCAGAGGATATATAACCAAAAGAGAAGCTACTGTAAAGGTGATTGATGCAATAAGAAAAGTGCTTCAGGGAAAAATATATATAAGCGATACCATGGTTGACCACTTTCTGGAACGATCAATCACAGGAGGGCAAAACCTGAACTCATCCCCTGTTGAAAAACTAAGCGACAGGGAATTTGAGGTATTTAACCTTATTGGCAAGGGTATGACAAACAGGGCTATTGCTGAGGTACTTTCAGTAAGTACAAACACCATATCCACTTACAGAGAAAGAATAAAGGAAAAAATTAATCTGCAAAATAATGCGGAATTAAACAGATACGCAATGCACTGGATACAAAAATAATTATAGCCCACCTGAATTTTTAAAATTAATCCAGCAGAGTATATGCATAAATAAAGAGTGGCAAATTTATAAGATGCCACTCTTTATTAAGTAAATATTTCCTGAAAATAACTATTATTTTATCAACTATTCCTCAGGTGCGCCTGTAAAAACAGCCTCTGTTGATTTAATAATAGCTGTTTCCTCAGCAAGAATTGACTCCACCTTTCCAAAATAGTTGTAAAAATAAGCTCCAATATAAAACTGCGCAGAAAGCACCTTGCCTGAATAATATGCAGCTTCTGCATTTTCATCTATAAACTTGTCCCTCTCCTCTCCTCGCAAATCACCCACAATCGCTTTCATTTTAGTTGTACATATTGTAAGACTCCACAAATGCATCCATGCATGAGCTAACATTGTCATAGCCTCCCTTAAAGGTGTGGCGCTGATAAATATCTGCATAAGACGCCCTGTGGCCATACTTTTCATGAACACGTCAATCAGCTCATCCATCTTGTCGATTCCCCTTACAAGGGGTGAAATATACCTGTAATCAACCAGACGCTGAGCTTCTTCAATAGTCTTCTTAATACAATTTTTAAACACTACATAAAACTGCTGCTCCCTGTTCATTAAAAGTTTCCGTGTTATAAGGTCTATGGATTGAATTCCGTTAGTTCCTTCATAAAGCGAAAGAATTTTGGAATCCCTTGCAAACTGTTCTACCGGATAATCATTACAATAGCCATACCCGCCATAAACCTGTATTGCTTCAGAAGTAACATTCCAGGCAATATCAGTGTTTCCAGCCTTGCATATAGGTATAAGAAAATTAACAAGAGCATCAGCCTCTCTTGCCTCATCCTCTTCAGCATTATGTGCAATATCAATATTATAACTGACAAAATATGAAAGCATTCTCATTGCTTCAGTCTGGGTTTTCATTAAAAGAAGCATTCTTTTAACATCAGGATGTTCAATAATAGGAACAGATGGCGCCCCAGGATCCTGGAGTTTCATAACATGCGGCATCTGCTTTCTATTTTTTGCATAGCTTACAGCATGAAGATATGCTGTACTGGATAAAGAAAGCCCCTGCACTGCACACTGAAGCCTTGCCTCATTCATCATCTGAAACATGATCCTCATTCCCTTGCGTTCCTCACCCATGAGAAACCCTTCACAGGTTCCATTATCTCCAAAGCTCATGGTACAGGTGGGACAACCATGAATTCCCATTTTATGTTCAATTCCTGTACAAAACACGTCGTTTCTTTTGCCCAAAGAACCATCAGGTTCTACTAAGAATTTAGGCACAAGAAAAATCGAAATCCCTCTTGTTCCTTCAGGGTCGCCCTCTATTCTTGCAAGAACTGCATGCATAATATTCCCGTAAAGATCGTTTTCTCCTGCAGAAATAAATATTTTCTGACCTACAATTCTAAAAGAGCCATCAGGCTGACGAATTGCCTTTGTTTTAAGAGCACCAACATCAGAACCTGCTTCAGGCTCTGTAAGGCACATTGTACCTCCCCATTGACCAGTAATCATTTTTTCAATAATAACATCCCTGTCAGGATTGTGATAATAGTTCTTTACCAGACCAAGCGCTCCTCCACTAAGGATAGAAAACATGTTCCAGGTAAGAGAGCCTGCATTAAAAATTTCATTACAGGCAATATTCATTGTTACAGGCATGCCCATACCGCCTATTTCCGGATCACTTGAAAGCCCTGGAAAACCAGCCTCATTAAATGCAGCAAGTGCAGGCTTAAAAAGTTCCTCAGTTTTTACCTCTTTTGTTTCAGGATTGTACCTGGAACCGTTTTTATCCCCTGGCGCATTTGCAGGGTACGCAAGCTCTACTGCAATCTGCTCAGCAAGCTCCAGTGTTGCTTCATAGGTGTCTCTGTCAAAATCAGCAAAATTATCAAATCTTGACAATTCATCAATTTTAAGCATTTCAAAAAGTACAAAACGCTGGTCTCTACCATCAACAAGTTTATTTAGGCTCATCAAATCCCCCTGAATTAATTATTGTTTAATAGTTATACTGATTTGTTTTAAAAATAATCCGGCTGTAATATTTATCGCTAAAACTCCCTCAAGCCAGAACATCCTTTTATCTGACAAAGAAAACTAAACACTTAATTGATACATTGTCAAATATTTTTTTCATAATACAAATAAAACTATATTTTTATGCACCAAATAACAATAAAAGTCAAACAAAATATACAAAAACATTGGATAACACAGAATTATTCAACAATAAAGCCCTCATGTTTTGAAATACTGACTTATTGAAAAGTGCTTGATAATTATTTCAATGAAGCCTTTTTTGATAAATACTGTAAAATATCCGTTTTTTAAGGAGGAGAAATGAACAAGGCAGAAATAGCTTTTATTGGCGGCTCAGGTTTATATGAGATAGATGGTGCTGAACTAATTGAGGAAATTAGCATTGAAACACCATGGGGAAAACCTGCTGACAAAATAAGCATTATGAGTATTGATGGAGTAAAAGCTGCATTTTTACCAAGGCATGGGAAAGGGCATGTACATGCTCCTCATCAGCTTAACTTCAGAGCTAATATTGCAGCCTTAAAAATGATAGGTGTTAAAGAAATTGTAGCATTTTCCGCTGTAGGGAGCCTTAAAGAGGAGATTCCTCCCATGGATTTTGTTCTCCCTTCCCAGATTATTGACCGCACAAAGGCAAGGGACACAACCTTTTTTGAAGATGGTATTGTTGGGCATGTGGGCTTTGCAGATCCATTCTGCCACAGACTCCATGATATAATTATACCTGCTGCCAAAGAGCTCAATTTAAAAATGCATACAGACGAAACATTAATCTGCATGGAAGGGCCTGCTTTTTCAACAAGGGCTGAAAGCAATCTTTACAGATCCTGGGGTGCAGGAGTAATAAACATGAGCACTATTCCTGAATCAAAACTAGCAAGAGAAGCAGAAATATGCTATGCAGTAATATGTATGAGCACTGACTACGATTGCTGGCACGAAAGCGAAGAGGATGTAACTGTTGAGATGGTTGTGAATAACATGAACACCAATTCAGCAAATGCCAAAAATCTTGTTAAAACTATTGCAAAAAAACTGGGTCAGTCAAGAACCTGTTCCTGTAAAGAAGCGTCTAAATATGCCATAATTACAGCACCGGAGAAAAGAAACCCTGAACAGGCGGCAAAACTTAAAAAAATTTTACCAGAATATTTCTAATATTTTCCAGTAAAATCGATTAACTTTTATTTAAAAAAATCAGCTGAAAAAAATTTATTAAATATACTTGACGAAAATTACATAAATATTTTTCATAGTCCTGTTAATAGTTATAATAATTTTTTATCTATATTTATATAGATAAAAGCTAATTTTTTAAAAAAATTTAGTCTAACTATTGACGAATATAGATTTTAACACTATATTAAAACTACAACACACACATATATGAAGATGCAAATCTTTGTATATCAATCAAATCCTCATAAAAAAGAACCGGCAAATTTAAAGCAGCCCACCCTGGGCTGCATTTTTTTTATTTATCCATCTAAAATAATCCTGAAACTATAAAGAGCAACTCATACAATAATTTTTTAAAAAAAATTATTTATCAGACAAAACGACCTTATTATTATATACAATTTTTGTCTTTACATTTTTTCCCACATAAGCACTTAGTATTAATAAACCAGTGGTACCATATAAAAATAAAAAAGAGGCCAATTTAAATGGATACAACTATAAAATACGCTGGAAAAGATGCACTTCATGCAAGAACTTCCTTCGCATATTTAATCTCAATATTTCTGATAATGTTCATTGCAATTGGATTTCAGGTATCCAGTGGAATGACATTTGCTGAATATTTTCCCACCCTGGTTTTAGCAATATTAACTGTTTTTATGTCATTTAGAATATACTGGAAAACGAAAAACAAAAAAAAGGCTACATTTCTAATGTACCTGGTTGCATTTATAACAGTAATTGCACCCCTTTTTGCCAAGTTTAAATACGCAAGCGCCTTTGGATGGACCTTTGCCCTGACTTCATATAATTCATCCGCCTTGCTCCTTATGATTATGTTTGCAACAGCCCTGTTCCTTGATGAAAAACTTTTTGTTATAATTTCAATATTTTCCATTACAGCCTGGATATTATTCGTATATATTGCTATTGCAAGTGGGGCTGAATATTCCAATGACTCAATTGTTAATGGGGAAGTATATACAGGAGTAATTATATTCCGTGAATACTTCTTTATTGCCATGGGTGCAACAATGTCATTTATGGCATATAGATGGATACGAATCATAAATTCATTTGCAGTACAAACAGCTAAACAGAATGAAGAAATAGAATTACGCATTATCCAGATGCAGAACATGAACCTTGAGGTAAAAAACAGGGTTGATAATCTTCTAAAAGAGGTTGAAACGCAGGATCACCTGGTGGTGCAATTCAATGATAAAATGCAAAGCCAGGCTGCCACATTTGAAGAAATATCTGCAACACTTGAAGAGCTTCGCGGTTCTGCTGAAAGTATTCACAATTCAACAGTGGATCAGATAGACGGGAATGTGCGCATGGATGAAATCATAGATGATTTTAAAAACATCAAAACTGAAACCAAGTTCAATCTTAACTCAACCTATGATGGAATAAAAAACGTCTCAGATCACACAACAGAAGCGAATGATAAAATGGTTGCAGTTGAAGAAACAATGAACACAATTGCCGAGCAAAGTAAAAAAATAGCTGAAACAATCACCATCATTGTTGATATTGCTGACAGGATAAACCTTCTATCCCTTAATGCCAGCATTGAAGCTGCAAGAGCAGGGGAGCATGGCAAAGGCTTTGCTGTTGTTGCAGATGAAGTCGGGAAGCTGGCCTTTCAGACCACTGAAAGTATAAAAGAAATAGACAAGGTCCTGGCTCTTAACAACGATGTTACAGAAAAAGGTGTGCTTGTAATAAAAGACTCATCAGACATGATAAAGAACATGATTGGCAAAATGTTTGGAAGTACGGAAAATATTAAAATACTTCAGGACAGCTTAATGGTAGAAGAAAGATATATTAACTCTATTATCAAACAGATGGAAACCAACATCTCGCTGGCAAAAACCATTAGTACAGGCACTGATGAGCAAAAAAATGCAATTGAAAGCACAGGAAATGCCCTGGAAAACCTGAATGACATTGTAAATGAAATGGTGCGCGAAATTAATGAACTGGCCCAATCATCAAAAAACATAATGGATAATGCAAGAGACCTGCTCAAACAGGCTGAGGAAACTGTATAGCTACTTCTGTTTAAGAAACCTGAGCAAGTCTGTTCTTGTAATAATCCCAACCAGACTCCCCTGATCCAGAACAGGGAGATGGCCTATACCATTGATAAACATAAGATCTTCTATATCCCGCATTGTAGCTTCTGGGGAACATGTAATAAGCTTTGTTTTCATATAGCCCTTAACAGGGCTGTTCATCTGATCGTTTTTTCGCCCCTTCATAATATCTCTCAATGTAAGCATGCCCACAAGCTCATTCTTATCATTAAGAACAGGGGCTCCTGATACATCAAGCTCCTCCAGAAACATGGATGCCTCAATAAGGCTCCAATTCTCATTTATGGAAAGCACCTTCCCGGACATAATCTTCGCAGCAGTAACAGCCTCATCAAGGTGATCTGTCAAATGCTTTAGCAGGGTTGTAAAAACAACCCTTCCCTTTTCTTTTTTTATCAGGGCAGATCCAGCCTTGGCATGGCCACCACCGCCAAATGGTTTAAGAATTTCATTAAGGTCAATTATACTTTTTTGACTTCTTGCGATAATAATTGTATTGTCAGGCTTTTCAAAATAAAATACACCAAAAATAGCATCAGGGTTTTCCACATTAAAGATCTCCTCAACAACCTCTGCAAGACCGCCCACCTGCTTTTCCATGGAAAAATAGCTAAAAATAAGCTGGTGCCCCTTTATGCTCTGCCACACAAGTGTATTCATAATATCATGAAAAAGAGAAAGCTGATACTTGTCCTTCATGGATTTCAGAAAACTGTTTACAAGTTTTATTTCAGCACCATTTTTAAGCAGATAAGACGCAACCCTGAAATCAGCCTCCCTCACAGTGTCATAAACAAATCCACCAGTATCTGCATAAATACCTGTAAGAGCAATTGTAGCATCCTTTGGAGAAATAGATATATCTCTGGCAATAAGCTCCATACCTATCATTGTGGTATTTGAACCAAAATCCCCCTCATGAACAACTGCATTAGCAATATCACTCTCTCCAGAAGAATGATGATCAAATATCTCAATATCTTTAACCTCATTTTCAATTATATCAAAATATTCCTTTACCCTTGCAAAAACCCTTGTATCAACAATAACCATCCTTTCTACAGTTTCGCCTTCAAGATCCGCTGAAGCCATAAAATTCAAATGGTAACGATAAAGATTATAAAGATTTCTGGCAGATGGGTGAACAAGCCTGCTCATTACCGGTTTATGGTCAGGGAATATATACCTGGCAAGAACCATTGAGCCTATACAGTCAAAGTCAAGATTGGAATGGCCTACTATTATTTTCATAACTTACCTGCAACAATTCATTTCTCCACATCATGACCCTAAACCTAACTAAGGAAAAGATGCTAAATCCTAATAATCACAGCATATTCGCAGATAGTCAACCTAAAAAGATTTTTTAAAACACTATGCTCTGACCCCATGCCTCGATACACCGACTTTGTCGGTACTCGGCAACCATTTCCCTACTTCAAGTAGGCTCGCAGAGCCATATCGAGAAGCATGCTCTGACCCCAGACATGCTCTAACCCTATGCATGCTCTGACCCCACCTCTATTTTATATTAATGCTCTGACCCCATGCATGCTCTGACCCCTTTATACTACCTATACCTGTCAAAGCCCCCCTGCATTTCAAAAAAAGTCTTTAAAAATTTGATTGCCTTGATTATAGAGAAATTATAACTTAACCCAAAAGAAATCAAAGAGGAAAAAAGTGGTAAAAGAAACTAAAGAAAAATCAAAAAATCAAAAACTTGAAGAAAAACTTTTCTATAAAAAGGAAAGCATGTGGCTTGATTTAAATGATAAAGATAAAAAAGAAGTTATGAACTTTGGAGAAAAATACAAAGAGTTTATGACAAAATCAAAAACAGAAAGATTGTGTATAAAAAACATGGAAGAAATTCTTGAAAAAGAAGGATTTAAAAACATAGAGAATATTAAAACAATTAAAAAGGGCGATCGTTTTTTTAAAAACTTTAAAAACAAAAACATTATTGCAGCAGTAGCAGGAGAAAACTTATCCACATTCCAGCTTGTGGGCTCCCATGTTGACTCTCCAAGGCTTGACCTTAAACCCAGTCCCCTTTACCAGAATGCAGAAGTTGCCCTATTTCAGTCTCACTACTACGGGGGTATAAAAAAATTTCACTGGGTAAATACGCCCCTTGAAATGCACGGAGTGGCATTTACAAAAGAAGGCAAATCCCTGGAAATACACATAGGAGACAAAGAGGATGATCCAAAATTCATCATCCCTGACCTTCTTCCTCATCTTGCAAAGGAGCAGATGAAAAAAGATGGAACCAAAATAATTGAAGGGGAAGATCTGAATATTATATGCGGCCACATACCTGTTAATGACAAGGAAATAAAAGACAAAGTAAAACTAAATGTAATGAAATATCTTAATGAAAAATATTCCCTTATTGAAGAAGATTTTATATGCGCTGAAATTGAATTTGTTCCTGCACAAAAGCCTGTTGATATTGGATTTGACAGAGGCCTTATTGGAGCCTATGGCCAGGATGACAGGGTATGCGTATTTGCATCTATTATGGCAATAAGCGAAACAAAAAATCCAGCAAGTACAGCAGTAGCCTTTTTTACAGATAAAGAAGAAATCGGCTCCTATGGGGACACAGGCGCTGAAAGTTTTTCACTGATAAATTTTACAGAAAAATACCGTGCCCTTGCATCAGTCAAAGAATCAGCCTGGGAAATTCTGGAAAAATCAAAGGCCATATCAGCAGATGTTACTGGTGCAATGGATCCCACATTCTCATCAGTAAATGATCCGCAGAATGTTTCATATCTGGGCAAGGGAGTTTCTGTGGAAAAATACGGCGGAGGTGGAGGGAAATACAACACCAATGATGCACATGCTGAATATATGCAATATATGCGCAATCTTGCAGACAAGAATAAGATCCCATGGCAAACAGGAGAAATGGGAAAGATCGACACAGGAGGCGGCGGAACAATAGCAATGTTCCTGTCACGATATGGCATGGATTGTGTTGATGCAGGTCCCTGTCTGCTTGGCATGCATTCAGTATGCGAAGTTGCATCAAAGGCAGATATATACGCCTCATACCTGCTATATAAGGCATTTTTAAATGCTTAATATGCGGGGGTAAATCATGACCAGTCCCAGGAACCTTTCAAGGTATCTCCTTTTTGCAACAATGTCCCTGGCATTTCTATTTGGATACCTGGATTTATATTTAGAGAGAAACTTTGAAAGGCTCCATATTTTTCTTTTTAATCTTACAAGCGGTGGATTTACAATTCTTTACTTTACAGAAGGGAAAAATATTCCATCGCTTAAAACTCTTATCTTCTTTTTTCTAAGCATTGCCTATGCGCTTTTAGCTTTTTTTGAAGCATACTATCCTGCTGCAGCAATAGCAGTTGTTCTTGCCTTTATTGTAGAGACATACAGAATAAAAAAATTTCAAATTTTTCCCTACAACTTTTTCAAAATTAAATCAAGCGCATCTGAAAAGTTTCATCAAGCAGCACTTTTGTGTTTATCAATAGCCCTTTTCCTTTCAGCGTTTGTTATACTCAATGATGTATGGTTAAAACTTTTTTATTTTGAAAAACTTACACTCAATGTATTTTTTCTTGGTTTTTCCTTTCCAGGCTCGCTCATAACATTGTCGATTATTTTTGGAATAATTAAACAAAAGAATTCCAGCTTTATAAACATGGCAGAGCATTTATTTTTCTGGCTAATTTGCGGTGGTGTTATTATATTCTTTCTTTTTATAATCTTCCAGTTTTTTGAAGGAGAAGTTTTTATTTCAACTCTTCTCTTTGTTACTGTGCTTTTGATTTTTTTATTTTTCTTCAGATTTGGCACACAGATTCAGCAAAAATATTTTCTTGTCTCAGGAATATACTTTTTGCTTTTTTCAGCATTTACTGGAGTGATCTATGTGGTACTTTCCAAATTTTCTTCTTACGAATTATACGGGAATGTTATTCTGCGAATGCACGCATTCTGTTCTTTATATGGATGGAATCTTACAGGAATGATGGTAATTATCAGATGGGATGATTTCCC
>CAYTLM010000047.1:0-12694 GCA_964438485.1 uncultured Leptospirales bacterium
TCCTCATAGGTATCTCTGGCCTCTTCAAGAGCCCCTATAAAAAGACCCCCTGTATCAAGATGCTCAACTTCATCAGAAGCTCCTCTTAATAATATTGCTTTTTGATGGCTTGCATTGGAATAGGTTACATTATAATCATCATCAACAGCTATCATAAAACATGTAAGGTAATCCTGTGTTTTCATATGCTCAATAATATTCTTATTAACTTCCTGAAAAATTCTTCTTGGTGAGTCAAAAAGAATACCAGCATTTCCAAAGGATATCTTTGCCATTGCAGTTATAAGGGCAGCGGGAATACCATGACCAGAAACGTCAGCTATTATTATTCCAATCTTATTATCTTTAAGCTGGAAAATATCATAAAAGTCACCGCCAATTTTTTCCATAGCATTGTATCGAACAGAGAACTTTATTTCATTCCAGTCATCAAGCCTGTCAGGAAGCATACTTCTTTGAATTACGCTGGCCATATCCAGCTGCTTTTGTATTTGATCGTCCCTGATACGAAGATTAGTCATTGCTCTTTCAAGTTCATCAGTACGCTCCTGAACTTTGAGCTCCAGGTTTAATCTGTGTTCTTCAATTTCCCAGGCCATTTTCATAAGATCAAATTCAATTGCTGAAAACTCCTTTCCAAGTGAAAGAACCCTGAACCCTGCTCTGCTTCCTGAGGCGATCTCCCTTGTTACCCTGGCCATGTCATTGAGTATTTTTAAAATGGAGTTGGCATTAACCCTGGCAAGCGCAAGCCCCAGGGTTATTGAACCTGCCAGGTATATTCCAAGAATTACTATATTTCCAGGTTCATATATTTTCAGCCTTTCAAAAAGAGCAATAAATGAAAAAAGGATTATAAACATAATAACAACAAAAAAGTAAAAATTAACATTAACACTCATAAGAGCGTGAGGTTTTATTTTTTGTCCCTTTCTCAATAGCTGATTATAAAGCCCTGCTCTTTCATTATTGGTAAGAATTTCACTTATAAGATGCGTTGCCATTCCAAGAAGAAGTGTAGCAATTACAGAGGCAAGTATAGCCATTTTAACAGCAGACTTAAATTCGATAAAGGTAAAATCACCATAAACATAATAGGTAATAAATGCTGTTACTGCCATTGCTATTCCAGTTACAACAACAATGATTGAAGAGGTGGAGGTGTTGTTCATTACAAGATCAGAAAAATCTCCGTAAGAATCCTTTAAATTCTTATCATCAACTTTCATATTTTTGCTGAATATGGCATTTATTCTTCTGTGTCTTTTAAGAAAGGCCGGGATTTTCACAGGCGTAAAAAAACCAAAAATAATAAAATAAATAAAAGATATGGAAAGAAATACAATAGGGAGCCACTGTAAAAAAAGGCCTGTAACCTTGTCATAGGATGTTAAAACAAAGGAGCTGGCAAGAAAATATGAAAAGCCAAGAGTAATCCACCCAAAAATATTAGTAAAAAAAGCCATTGCAAAGGTGTAGCTTATATTTCTCGATAAAAAATAAAATAATTTCATACCTGCTCCATAATAACTAATTTATTCTGTCCAGAATTGACACATCCTTAACACATCTGAATCCTGCCATCCTGTCCTTATCCAGACTGGGTATACCACCGATTTTTCTACTGCTAACCCTGGATGACCTTAAAGGTAAAAAATAACTTCCCCCTCTTACAACCTTGTATTGAGTGCCATATTTTTTGTCCCTGTCATAATTATTAGCGTATGCACTATACCAGCTTTCAGTCCACTCAAGAGCATTGCCATCCATATGTACAACTCCATAATATGAAACAGATAATGGCTCATACATTTTTACAGGTATATAACCTTTATCAAGTTTTTCAAGTTTATATTCTTTTTTTATTGTTTCTTTCAGATTTTTACCAGTACTTTCATCTTCCCATAATTCAGCTATATTTGAAATACCTTCACGATAATCATAACCAGAAGTGTAAATGCTATTTTTATTTTTTTTATCAATATCAAGAGGGAATCTGGCTGCCTTTTCCCACTCCTTTTCACTCGGAAGCCTTTTCCCGCACCAGGCTGCATAGTCAGTTGCTTCTGTATATGTAACTATAGCTGGTAAATCTCCAAAATAATCAGTGGAAAAATTTCCCTTTTCATCAATATGTTCTATCCAGTAAGGAGGATAAGAGCCTGCAATATCATCAATAAATTTCTTAAAATCCAGATTAGAAACCTCATATTTGTCTATATAATAATCTGCCAGCTCTTCAACCCTTTCAGGGAATTCATCCTTGTTGCCCTTATTAGAACCCATAAGAAACTTACCTGAATAGATCAGCACCATATCCCTTTTGTCAATACTGCTTATTATTTCTTTTTTATACTCTATTCTCTCTATATATGGCTTCTTACTATATCTATTGTCAATGCTTTTATCCGCACTCATTGATATAACAGACATGCCAGCTCTTAAAATTTCAAAGGATTCCTTTTTATCAGGTTGAAATTCAGCCAGGTAAATATTTTCATTATCATTGCTTTCAATCTCTTTTACTATAAAAACATTTCCCAAAACAGTATTAAAAGCAAAAACCTGGTAGGATTCTAATTGAGGTTTTGCATAAAAACGTATTGTAACATAACTATCCTTTCTTACAGTTTCTATTTCACCTTTAACAGTATAATTTTTAGATTTTAAATCCATGCCTGCCAAAAGTAACACTATGCTTATTATGAAAATATTTACTTTTTTCATATTACCTTTCATTTCCGTTTAATCTGTCAATTAACCTGAAATATTTTTTTATCAGGCCACCTTAAACATGTAAGAGGACCATTTTCATACATAGCACCTGTATCAATGCCTATTATATTTCTTTTTTTGTCAGAATATATTCTTTCGCTGTTGTTTAAAAAAAGAGTTGGAGTGTGGCCAAAAATAATGGTTTTATCCCATGAAAAATCTGCAAGAAAAAAATCTTCACGAATCCATAAAAGATCCTCTGATTTTTGATTAGCTGGCTCCCCTGCAAAAGGGCGTAATCCCGCATGCACAGCAATAAAATCATCACCTTCATAAAAAGGATTTAAAGAGTTAAAAAATTTTTTATGTTTTTCCGGAAGCGTCATTTCACCCATAGCTTTTTTATAACTTTTAATTGTAGCCATGCCTCCATTTCTTATATACAGGTCATAGCCTGCTCCTGTATAATAATATTTGATGAACATATCTTCATGATTACCTTTAAGAAAACAGATTTTATGCTTTCCGGATAATTCAAAAAGATATTCAATTACACTATATGAATCTTTACCTCTGTCAATATAATCGCCAAGAAAAATAATTGTGTCATTATCTGAAATTTTTTCTTCAATTATACTCATTAGTTTTAAAAGCTTAAAAATTTGTCCATGAATATCACCAATTATATAATACATATTATTCTTTTGATTCAATATAATCAATTATGCTATCAACATCAAATGGTTTTTTAAGCTTTTTAAAAGAGCTGAATATTTCATCATCAGCATTTGAATCTTTTTCACCATGTATTAAAATAAGATGATGGTTTAAATTATTTATTTTTTTAACATAATCAGATGCTGCAAAAAGCTCATTGCTGAAATCAAAAACAAGTGTTTTATAACATGATAAATCAACGAGATCTTTAAAATCCTTAACTGAAACAATACTCAGCTTGTATCCGCTTTCAACTATTACATCACTAAGGAGAAGCCTCGTCATTGGATCATTTACAACAGCCAAAACTGTACCCTTGACAGGTTTAACCGCCTTAGTGATGTTTACATTTCTAATTCTTTCCACCTGATCCATAAATTCAGTAGTAGGGAACATTATGTTCATTGAAAAAAAAGTGGCCATGCTAAGAGTATCCACTCTTACAACTGAACCTATTGATCTTAAACTATTAATTGCGCTATCAATACCTATGCCTATTTTTTCTTCATTATTCTGATTATATGAAAAAAGTCGTTTTTTAATTTCTCCATGCCCGGGGAATGACTCTTTTAATTTCTTGAAATAAAATCCTGCAGAAATATTATAATTATCTTTTTTCAGTATTATCTCACAGGAGGAATCTTTATTTATAAATGGATATAGTGAAAAGAAAATATTATAAATGGATTCTTTTAACAACTGTTCTGAAGTTAAAATAGAAGGTTCCTCTTCCTTAAAATCCATAGAAACCGAAAGAGAACCATAACCAAAAATTTCCATGAGTTCTTTAACAATCTGCTTAATAATAACTGACAACCTGATATGATCCTGAATTTTTATAATTGATAGATGATCGCTATTTTTTTGTTTTTCAATAAGAAAGGCTGCTACAGTAAAAAGAGATCTGATTACACGCTCATACTCCTCTGGAACATCGCTTCCAAACCAATCCCTGGATTTGTTCATAAGAATATCAACATTGCCTGTAACAGCACTTATAACTGTAGCTCGTTCCAGATCTATATCATGAAATATCTGTTCCAGAGACTTTTTAATTATGCTGTCATAGTCAATACTCATAAAAGATCACTTCCCTGTATCCTTTTTCTCAAAACTGTTATTGATTTTATTAAGCAAAGCTTCAGCTTCCTGAATATTACTGCATTCCCATAATCCGATTATTATATTTCCATTAACTGAAATAAATCTATAGTTTTTTTCATTAATTTCCAAAAAAGCTGAATGCCTCTCAAATGCCTCAACTGTGATATATTTTTCTTTTTCAACCATATTGCGATAAAGATTAAAAGCCTTATTAAAGGATCCTCTGTCACTTACAAAAATTCTGCATTCTTCATTGTTTAAATCTGTTTTGCTGTAAAAAATATTATCAACTCTTTTAAATTCCGGCAAATTTCCTTTGGTATAAATTACATTATTACCTGTAAAATTTTTTAAAAATTTCTGCAAATATGGAAGTTCCTTATGGGAATAATTATTATCTAAATTATAATCCACGGTTTTTATCAACTGAACCATCTCTTTTTTAATCAAGGGTAATTGCTCTTGATTATGAACTGAAATAATATATTCTCCTTTACGGCTTATATAAATTGAATCATCTTTATATTCATCTGTCTCATTATCGGGTATCCATTGATTAAACCCCACTGTTGTAGAAAAAAAAGCATAGGCTTCAAGAACATCTGCAAACCTGATTATTTTCAAATCCAGAAAAATGCTTTCATTATCTATTGAGCTGTATCTGCACTCTGTATAGGTCTCCACTCCCATACCCGAGTATTCAGCTTTATATTTATTTATATCTTTGCCCTTTATATTTATAATATGGTCAGATTTTACCCAGCCCGGCATATCAGTCTCTGATGGTAAAAGAAAATCCGGATTAATATTTTTTCTGGGAAACATAATACATGATGTCAATATAAGAAAAGGAATAATTATTAAGGGAAAAAAAGGAGCTTTCATTTTCATCTTCCATTATCTGCAAAATGACATGCAACTAAATGTTCATCGCTGTTTTTAGAATAATTTTTCAACTCAGGATATTCAGAAGCACAAATTTCACTGGCAATGGGACACCTGGTGCGGAAATGACAGCCCGAAGGAGGTGAAACAGGTGAAGGCACATTCCCTTTAAGGATGATCCGATTTTCTCCCTTTCCTGGAACAGGCTCAGGAATAGCAGAGATCAAAGCCTTTGTATAGGGATGAAGAGAATTGGAGTATATTGAATCAGCATCTGTCATTTCAACTATACGACCAAGATACATCACTGCTATTTTATCTGACACATGACGGACTACTGTAAGATCATGGGAAATGAACATATACGTAAGGTTAAACTCGCTTTGAAGATCAAGGAGAAGATTGATGATCTGTGATTGTATGGATACATCAAGGGCAGATACCGGCTCATCGCAAATAATCAATTCAGGATTAAGGGAAACAGCCCTGGCTATACCAATGCGCTGACGCTGCCCTCCGGAAAATTCATGAGGAAATTTATCCAGAGCATTTTCAGGAAGTCCTACAATGTTTAAAAGTTTCTTAATCCTTTTAATCCTTTCGGTTCTGCTGCATATCTTGTGAATAATAAAAGGCTCCTCAAGAATATACCTCACTGTATGACGCGGATTAAGGGATTCAAGCGGATCCTGAAAAATCATCTGCATATGTTTCCGAATAGACCTCATTTCTCTGTTTCCAAGTTCAGAAATACAGATATCTTTAAAGATAACCTTTCCTGCAACAGGCGTGTAAATATTAACTATGGTTCGTCCAAGAGTAGTTTTCCCACATCCTGACTCCCCAACAATACCAAGAGTTTCTCCTTCTTTGATCTGAAAAGATACTCCATCCAGGGCTAGAACGCTCTTGGTGCTTCTTTTAAGAATTCCCTCCCTTACAGGGAAATGGGTTTTTAAATCCTCTACAGAAAGAATAACATTACTCATAATTCTCTCCGCTCCTGTAACAATACACTAAATGATCTTCACCAGCTTTAACAGCTTCAGGCTGTTTTTCGTAGCATTTCTCAAAAACCAGGGGACATCTGTTTTGAAAACAGCAGCCTATGGGGTATTCAGCAAGTGAGGGAACCATTCCTTCTATGGATTTTAGCCTGGTTTTTCTTTTATACTCAAATCTGGGAATAGCAGCAAAAAGCCCCTTTGTATAAGGATGCATGGGGCTTGCAAAAAGGGATTTTACACTGGCACTTTCAGCAATACGGCCTGCATACATTACAATTACATTATCACAAAGCTGTGCAATAACTCCAAGGTCGTGCGTAATAAATATTACAGACATGCCGGTTTCAGATTGCAGATTTTTTATCAGATCAAGTATTTGTGCCTGTATTGTAACATCCAGGGCTGTTGTGGGTTCATCTGCTATAAGTATGTCCGGCTTGCATGCAAGAGCCATTGCTATCATAACCCTTTGTCTCATACCTCCGGATAGCTGATGGGGATATTCCTTTAATCTCTGTTCAGGTTCCGGTATTCCCACCTTTTGAAGCAGCGTTAGGGATTCATTGATTATTGCACTCGTGGTCATTCCCTTTTTATGAAGATGAAATACCTCTGCAAGCTGTTTACCAACAGGCTGCACAGGATTAAGAGCTGTCATTGGTTCCTGAAAGATCATTGCAATCCGGCTGCCCCGTGTTTCAGCCAGTTCAGCTTTATTCATTTGAAGTATATCCCGGTTTTTATAAATAATTTCTCCGGAAATATATTGCCCTGATGGTACAGGGAGCAGCCTCATTACTGATAAAGCTGTAACACTTTTACCACAACCGGACTCACCTACAATTCCAAGGGTTTCCCCTTTTCTAAGATTAAAGCTGATATTATCAACAGCCTTAAGAATCCCAAAGTCGCTGGTAAAACCTGCAGAAAAATTTTTCACAGCAAGTATTATTTCATTATCAATATAAGCCATGAACTGGTTTACTTCTTTTTATACTTTGTGATTACTTTTGTTACCGGCTGAAAACTCTTACCTGTTCTCATAGCCTCCAGGGTCTCTGCCTTAATATCTTCATCAATCCAGAAATATCCGCCTGCTGAAGGATCTTCAAAAGCATCAGTTGTTGTTTTAAAGCCTGGTACTTCCGGGTACTGTATCCAGCGCCAATACAAAGATCTGAAAAAAGGAACAGAATCAAGGGGTATCCACCCTCCTGATTCATGGATTTTTTCCTGTATCTTATGAGACAGTTTTATGAGTTCTTTTTCATCTGTTGATTCGCGATACTGGTCAATGAGCCTGTCCATTTCAGGATCATCCATATTATTGATGTTGTTGGTCTGGGGTTTGTTGGCATTATCTGAATGAAAGGACTGCCAGGGTGAGGGTCTGAAACTTGTTGACCATCCCATATAGGCAACATCATGCATCTTTTCCATTATTTTTTTATATGAAGTGCTGGAATCAAGTAGCTCAAGGTTAAGATCAATACCTGCTTTTTTTGCTTCTTCCTTCATCACCACAACCCTTGGAGTAAAAAGCTCCTGCCCATAAGTAAGGGTTAATGAAAATCTTTTCCCATCCTTTTCCCAAATTCCGTCAGACCCTCTTTGCCATCCTGAGGCTGTCATGTATTTTTCCACCTGCTTGATATCAAAATTCCTGGCTTTGATTTTATTGTTGGTATATTCGCCATAGCCTGAATAAAAAGTGTTAAGCCTTACAGACTCCCCTCGCAAAATCTGCGTGTTGATTTTATCAAAATTTATTGCATGGGCAAGTGCATACCTAAGGTTAATATCCTTGAATAATTCTTTTCCAAAATTAAGATAAAGCCCCCAGGTTGGCTGCCTTGTATCATTATAGAACCATAGTTTTTCAGCATAGCCTTTGTTAAATATTTCTCCCTGAGCCTTTTCGTGCCATATAGAGGGGCGGGTTGCTCCGAATGTATCAATCTGCCCCTTCCTGAAATGTTCAAATGCCACATTAACATCTCTTATTACATTGAGTTTGAAGTAATCAACATTGTACCTGTTTTTATAATACCTTAAATCAGCTGCCCACCAATCCTTTTTTCTTTCAAAGAGAAGATACTTTCCCTTGGAATAATCTTTTAGTATATATGGGCCTGTATTTGGCTCAGTTTCCCAATTATAATCTTTAACAAAATCCTTATTAAGCTTGCCATAAAAATGCTTAGGAGTTGGTGAAATGTTTGTTACAAGCCAAAGGTCCGGACTTTTTTTCGCTGCAGTAACTGAAATTATATTGTTATTATAGACTTTAACATTTTCTATCTCTTTGGAATAATAATCATTGTACCAGGGAGCGCGGATATAGCGCGAGCGCATAAATTCCAGGGTATAAACAAAATCCTCAGGTTTTACAGGATTGCCATCAGACCATTTAGCATTGGGATTGAGCTTGAAATACATGGTTTTGCCATCCTTGCCATAGGCCCATTCAGTTGCCAGCTCAGGAAGAATCTTTTCTGTATCAGGATGAAAACCTACAAGAGACATTTGGTTATTAAGGAAGTAGGATCTGGTAAAATTATTTGAATCAGGCCCAACAACCCTGAATGTGAGCGGAAAAGTAAGTATATAAAGATTAAGGGTTCCGCCCTTTTTTGCCTTTGAAGATGCTATTACAGGCTCTTTGTTATTGCTTATCCACTTTAGATCTTCTCCAAGGGTATGTACTGAATAATCAAGTACTATCTCCTCAATTTCATCAGAGAACTCCTCCTCACAATCCCTGTTTTTGCAGCTGACACAAAATAATGTAGTTATAAAAAAAACAGAGACCATTAGAAATAATAATTTTTTGTTTTTATATCTGAACATTTTTGTTCCTCCATTTATTCATAGGTAGTAAATCTTTTAGGATCAAATGATTCTCTTACTGCTTCGCCAATAAATGTAACCATTGTTAAAATTAATATAAGTGCTGATATAACTGAAACCCCAATCCAGGGGGCAGTGATATTGTATTCTGAAGCTTCAGAAAGAAGCTGGCCCCAGCTTGGAGTTGGAGGCGGCATTCCAAAGCCAAGATAATCCAAAGCAGTAAGGGCTGTGATTCCTCCTGCAATGGCAAAAGGTGCAAATGTTATTATTACAGAAACTGTGTTTGGTAAAATGTGCCTGAATATTATTCTTGCTGTTGAAGCACCAGTTACTCTTGCAGCCATAACATAATCCCGTTCCTTTTCTTTATATGTGGCTGTACGCATATACCAGGTCATCCCTATCCAGCCAAAAAAAACCATAATTCCCAGTAGTGAAAAAAAATCAGGAATTACAATTGATGAAATAATAATAATCGCATAGAGGTATGGGATGTTGTTCCATATTTCAATTATCCTTTGCAAAAAGAGATCAAACTTCCCTCCAACATACCCCATAAAACATCCCACTGTAATACCAATAATATAATTCAGTGTAAGAAGAATGAGTGAAAAAAATATCGCTATCCTGAACCCGTAAACAAGCCGTGCAAGCACATCCCGCCCGGACTTGTCTGTACCAAAATAATGTTTCTGAGCAAAAGATGGAGGAAATGGCGGAAAAAACCCATCTTTAAAATTTGTTTCAAAAGGATTGTATGGAACAGGCGGCAAAACTACAAAGCTGCCTGAATCCTCATTTTCTAATTTAATCTTAAGTTCTCTATAGTTTGTTTCATATTCGTACTCCAGACCGAATTCTGAACCTGGAATAATTGATCCATATGTGGGGAAATAGTATGTATCATTATATTTAACAAGGAGAGCCCTGTTATTTACAAGCATTTCAGCAAAAAGAGAAAGTACAATCAATATACATATTGCACAAAGGGAGTAATAGCCTCTTTTAATTGATTTAAACCTGTTGAATTTTTCAATAGTAAGCGGATTAAGTTTAATCACATTCATTAGCCTTTAAAATTTTACCCTTGGGTCAACAATTGCTACACATATATCTGATAAAATATTACCAATCATAAACAGCAATGAAGAGATAACAAGAATACCCAGAACAACCGGATAATCCCTTTCAATTACAGATTCAAGTCCAAGAAGTCCTATACCATCTATGTTGAATATTTTTTCTATAAGGTATGATCCTGTTAAAATAAGTGAAATATTATTACCAAAGTGTGTTGCAAGGGGAATCAGGCTGTTTCTGAAAGCGTGTTTTAAAACTGCTCCTTTAAAACTCTGACCCTTTGCAATAGCTGTACGCATAAAATCTGAAGCCAGATAATCCATTAGTGAGTTTTTCATAAGAAATGTCATTACAGCAAAACTCCCTGCCATATATGCAATCAATGGAAGAGCAGCATGATAAAAGATATCCCCTATTTTACCAAATATGGATAATTCATGAAAATTATTCCCCACAAAACCTCCAAGGGGAAAAACATCAAGCCATGATGAAAAAACAAGAAGAAGTATAATTGCAACAACATAATTGGGAATTGCATAACCCACAAATACAAGTATAGAGGAAACATTATCAATAGCTGTTCTGTGTTTTATTGCCTTTAAAACACCAAGAGGTATGCACACTGCATAGGTGAGTATCATTGCCATTATTCCATAAAAAAGCGATACTGGAAGCTTGCTTTTAATGATCTCCCAGACAGGCTCATAATACCTTGTGGATGTGCCAAGATCAAGAAGTACAACATTTTTAAGCCAGTAAATATAGCTTACAACAACAGGTTTATCAAAGCCATAAAAACTTTTGAGATCCTGAAGCTGTTCAGCAGAAAGAGGAACTTCATTCATCCTGCTATAGCCCTGAGCAGCAGATGCCTCCTGAGCCTGGGCAATCATCCTTTCAATAGGCCCACCAGGCACAAATCTGGTCATTATAAAAACCATTAAGGTAATTCCTATAAAGGTTGGAATAATAAGGAGAAGTCTTCTCAAAACATAATCTTTCATTTATTCAGCTGCTCAAATCCTATAAAATTAAATAAAACAACAATTATTTTACTGTGCAATGATAATTCAATAAGACATAATACAGAGGTTAAAATCCTTTGTCAAATATAAATAAAATGATAAACTATATGCAGCTGTGATAACTACTCTGTAGATGTTTTAAAAAAATAGTTTCAGAAAAAATTATAATTTAAAATGTTTTTACCAGTAATTGGATTAGTCCCTGCATTTGTAACCCACGTTCCGTACTGTTTCTATTATTGAATTAAAATCATCTCCCAGCTTGCTCCTGAGCCTTCTAATGTGCACATCAACAGTTCTTGTACCGCCAATATACTCCATTCCCCATATACGGTTCAAAACGTCTTTTCTGGAAAAAACAGTTCCCCTGTTAAAAAGAAAAAGTCTTAAAAGCTCCAGCTCTTTATATGTGAGCTCAATTTTTTCATCATTAAGGTAAACAGCATACTCTTTAATATTTATACGCATTTGACCTATGGATATTTCTTCATCACATCCGGAGTTTTCAGGAAGAATCCTTTTAAGCCTTGCCTGAATTTCTCCTTTGTGAAATGGAAATAAAATGAAATCATTAAAAAACCAGGTAGAATCAAGCTCTGAAATTGTATTCTTCTGGAAAATAAGGATCACTGGAACATTTATAATTTTTTTTCTAAGCCTGGAAAGATAGAATTGTGCAGAATCTGAATCAGCAATTTCTTCATAATCAACAAAAAAAACAGAATCTATACCCCTTTGTACTACATCAATATTATGATATAATGAAACATTTACATTATGCAGAGTGGTTTTAAAATCATCCGATATTTCATGGTTTTTTGTAACCAGGCCTATATTTAATTTCATTTTTTTTCTGCTCTGCTAGTTTTTTAAATTCCAATAATTCTATTGGCAATTAATCCATAAAAGCTCCCCTTGCCAATAAAATGCCACCCCAGATGAGATGCACAATCTGAACAGATAGCAATACTCCACTTATATCCCGAAAACCATGAATACTCTGATGTATAATCCCCCAGTATGCGACACCCAAAAGCGCTGCTTAAACATATTATAGAAAAAAATATTCCTGCGGGATTTCTTTTATAATGAGAAGCTGAACCTTCAATTGTTGTAATATCATCTTTATTTGCAACATAAGCCATACATTGCTTGCAAAGGATCCTCTCATCTGCTAAACTTTCTTTCTCTATTGAAAAACTTTCTTTTACAAAAGATAATCCATTCGTTCTATAATTCAAGATCTCACCTTAGCCTGATTAATTCTCCATTATAAATTTCTGCTAATTTTCAACATATTCTCTATTT
>CAYTLM010000048.1:0-12451 GCA_964438485.1 uncultured Leptospirales bacterium
CTTTTGTTCTGTCATTAAAAGCCTTGCAGAATTCCATTATATTAAGACCATGCTGTCCAAGAGCCGGCCCAACTGGAGGCGCAGGGTTTGCCTGACCACCTGATATCTGCAGCTTAATCTGAGTAACTATCTTTTTTTTCTTTTTAGGTGCCATCATTATTATCCTATATTACTGAATCAATTATCAGAATTTAATTAACTTGTATTATTACAATTTATATTTTGCCCACCTGGAGAAAATCAAGATCAACCGGCGTAGCCCTTCCAAATATTTCAACCTTTACCTTCAAACGTCCCTTATCAGGATAAACTTCCTCAACAACTCCGGTAAAATTATTAAATGGCCCGTCAATAATCTTAACATGTTCACTTACGGCAAAATCTACTGTAATTGTTGTTTTTTCACCTGTTCTCTGCCCTGCTCCACCAAGAGAGTCAAATAAAGCAGCTACTTCGCTATCGCTTAAAGGCTTAGGCTTATTAGTACCAAAAGCTCCTACAAAATTTGTAACACTGGGCACGCCCCTTACAACAGTCCAGGTGTGATCATTCAACTCCATTCGCACAAGCACATATCCAGGGAAAACCTTTTTCTGCCTGATTTTCTTTTTCCCTTCTTTAACCTCATGAACCTCAACAGTAGGGATCTTTACATCAACAATCTCATCTGACAACCCAAGTGCTTCAACTTTCTTCTCAAGTGTAAGCTTAACCTTATTCTCATGACCCGAATAAGTATGTACTATATACCATTTTTTCGCCATATCAGCCCACCACAATCTGTATAAGCTTCATCAGGGCTGTGTCAACAAACCAGAGAAATATAGATATAATTATTACTGTAATTACAACAACAATGGTAAAGCTGGTAACCTCATCCCTGTCAGGCCAGGTGACCTTACGCAGCTCTTCCTTAGCTTCTTTAACAAAGTTTATTAAATTTTTTATTTTCGAGACCAATTGGGGGTAACTCTAAGCCTTACTTTCTTTATGAACAGTGTGTTTCCTGTCAAACTTGCAATATTTTTTAACTTCAAGTTTACCTGATTGACCCTTCTTGTTCTTTGTAAAAGAATAATTCTTTCTTTTACACTCCTGACATACTAGCAATACCACGTCTCGCATCTCTACTACCCCGTAATTTTATATAATAAACCTAGAGCAAACTATTATCCGACCTCTTCCAGTCAAGCATTTTTATTGCATTTTTCAGGAAAAGATTAATTTCAGCTATAAATCAAGTTAGCCCACGACCAGAATCGAACTGGTGACCTTTTGCTTACCATGCAAATGCTCTACCTACTGAGCTACGTGGGCACAGATTGTCTAAAAAATCAATAGAAGTATAATTGAACCATAAAAACATGGTTTTATCTGTCAACAACTAATTTTTAAGGAATTTATCATAGTTATATTAAAATTATTTGCCTTTTTTTGTTTACCCTCTATTTTTGAGCAAAAGGCAATGACATCATAAGGTTAACCTTTACAATCGGGTCTTTTTTTACATCACTGTAATCTGCAATATTCTCTGCTATAATCTCCCCACCATGACGTGCCATAATTTTATCCACATATGTAAGGCCAATACCAAAATCAAGAGTATTGTATTTTTCATAAACAAGCCTTGAAATCCTGAAAAAGGGCTCAAAAACAATTTTTTCATATTCTACAGGCACGCCTGTAATATCATTTCCGGCTTTTTGCGGATCATTAAGAACTGATATTCTCAGGTTATTCCCTTGAGAATAAAGAAGAACCAGCACGCTTGTACCTTGCCTGGAAAATTTAAGGGCATTCATGATAAGCTCATATACTGCATCAGTAAAATATTCAGAATTAATATTAATTTTGCTATTTTTTAAAGCAACAGGAAATTCATTTAAAACAACGCGGTTTTTGTTTATCCCTGCAAAGGACTGAGCCTTTTTAATTGAACTTTTAATAAGGTTAAAAACATCTCTTACAGTAACAACTTCAAGATCTATCTCATTTGATGTAATCCAGTCAATGCTTGCAAAAATTTTAAAAGCATTCTGTGCTATGACCACGTTTTTCATTGCTTCGTCAAAAAGACCTGACTCAACTGTCATCATCCCATTGTCTTTTTTTGCAGATCTGGCCATCATCTCCATAAATGTAATAAGGGTACCAAAACCAGCCCCCTGGGTAAAGCTGTTGTTTATATTGCTGAATATGGAACTATCTGTTCTGGAAATATTTCGTCCAAGCATTTTCTCTTTCCAGGACTGCCAGTCCATATCCCTGTCAATAGAGCCTGTACCTGACTTTTTGATATACTCTTCAGCTTTCAGGAGTTCCGCCTCTTCCTTTTTCCTCTCTGTTATATCATCACCAGTTATAAGGAAGTGTCCCACCTTGCCATCCTTATTCATTATTTGGGATATAGAGGCCATTAAAAAATAAACTTCCCCGCTTTTAGATGTATTGTACACTTCCCCTTTCCAGTTTTTCACATTTGTTATTATTTCAAGGAATTCAGGTTCAGGAGTTATGGGATTTGCCTTTTCAGTTATCACCAGCCCCACAAGCTCATCTTTTGAATATCCGGAAATTTCACAAAAGCACCTGTTCACATACTTTACAATACCAGTGCTTTCAACTATTACTATTGCATTGCTGCTCTGCTCAGTTGCATCAATAAACAGTCGGATCTCCCCTTCAACAACATTGCGTTTTTCAATTTCCTGAATAAGCGAAGTATTGAGTTTCTGAAGCTCTCCTGTTCTGTTTTTTACTTCATCTTCAAGGCTTGTCATCTGCCTGGACATTGCAGCTTCTGCTTTTTTCTTTTCAGTAACTTCCCTTATAATTACAAGAAAGTTCTCCTCTCCTGTGTGTACAATTCTGGAATCATAAAAAATACTTTTATCTCCATTTTTTATTTCATATTCAAAAAATTGAACTTCTCCATTCTCCATAGCTTTATAAAAATAGTTTTGAGCTTTGGAGTTTATTTCCATGTTCCAGTATTTTTCTATAATCTCTATGTATTTTTCATCCAGAGGCATCCCGGTAAGGTTTATTTCAAAAAAGATATCAGGTATGGCAGAAAGTATTTTTTTACTATTAGCTTCACTTTCCCTTAGCCGTTTTTCCATATCAAACCTGTAAAGAGCCATATCAATGGCTGATTTAAGAAGATGCCTGCTAAATGGCTTTACTATGTAGTTTTGGGGAAGGGACTTTTTAGCCCTGTCAAAAGTATCCTCATCAGTTGAAGATGTTATATATATAAAAGGGATATTGTATTGCCTGTAAATTTTTTCCGCTGTTTCAATTCCATCAATTTTACCAGCAAGTACAATATCCATAAGTATAAGATGGGGTCTGTTTTTTTCAATTTCGCTAATTGCCTCTTCACCAGTTGCTACTATTGCTGTAACAGTATAGCCTAATTTAAGAAGCAATTTTTGCAATATAAGACCTGAAGGTTTATTATCCTCAACAACCAGTATATTGATCATTACAGTTTTGCCCCCGATTATTATCAAAAAAACGCAATATAGCCATGTTCATTAATAAATTATACTTGAAGTAGATTATTCAATTCATTAAACTTTTTATACGTCAATATAAATTTAAAACTAAAATCTTCTTTTTCAAGGTAACAGTTTAATTTTGTGGATAATGTCATCGTATATTGGATTTAATAAATATGGATTCTTTTTTTATTATCTTTTTAATGAAGAAAGAATATAGGGAAGGTGAGCAAGATTATTTTTGTCATTCCTGCGCATGCAGGAATCTCATAATTTTACCACTACCCTTTTTCAAGCGGACTTTTAATAAAAAAAGGAAAGGATTTACATGGAAGAAATAATTAACAGCCGGGTAACCGATTTAGTACAAAAAATCACTCCCTTTGTTGATTACAACAGTTTCAGCAAAATTATCAATAAACTCACAGATTATGCTGAAATACTCACAGAGGGGAAACTCTCAGGAATAATAAACCATAATTTCGGGATGAACAGCATTCAGACTAATCTTGTTATTGAGCTTTTATGCACAATGCAGGCTCTTTCCAGAATTTACGATATAGCCCAAAAGGGGAAGCGCGACCTTGAAGAAGAGTATATTTCTAATATTTACCCTGAAAACAGCAATCCGTCCGGCAGCTCTTCATATATAAGCATAAGAAACTCCCTGGAAAACAGGCTTAACAACCAGGTTCAATTGTATAACATGAATATGAATAAAAGCAATACTACCCTGGCTATTCCTGTAAATGAGCTTCATGGCCATGTAAAAACATACAGAGATTTAAGCATTAACAATGTAACCATATCGCACAAAGCACAACACGGATATATAGCTGCCTCTTTACATGATGCCTATCTTACAATACAAAACAGGCCTGACTGGCGTGATGACCGCACATATATGAAGTACTTTTTCAATGAAGATGATCCATCAAAACAGGATCTCAATCTTCTTACAAAAGAACCCAGGCTCTCTCTTTTTGAAATAGGCACAAACATTCAAAAGGTGCTGAATTATTTTAATGAAATAAGCATTTCCAGATTCAAGTCCGGATCTGGCATGGAAGATGACGTAGATGACTCTCCTGATCAAAATCAGGATAAGCGCGACAGCCGTACATTAAAATTTTCAGACAGGCTTTTAATGTCCCCTTTTGGAAGGCAATACGGCACTAAAATTGACTCAATCATAAACGAAATTTTCAGCAATGAAAGGCTCAAAGACTGGGAAAACAAAAGCGACGAAGAAATTAAATCCATGGTCAAATCCCTGTTTCAGGTTTACCTCGCTTTTCCAGGATCCCTTGGTGTTGATGCAAACCAAAAAAAGACTCTTGATATTGTAAACTTTCTCCTTTCCAGGGATTATGGTTTAAAAAAATTTACTGAAAAATACCTTTACCATGACCGCAAAATTCCCTTTAACAGATTTTATACAGAAAACATGGAAACAGCAGAAAATTTTATTACAGCACTTTTTAACGTCTTTTTTGAGGAAACATTTAGTTCAATCTTTCGAATAATAAGAAGTCTTGACATGAAACAGTATGCCTGTGCATTTATAATAAAAAGAACATATATAATCATGGGGGAAGATTTGCCCATATTTGGATTTTTCCTTATTAAAGCAATTGCACGAAACGGGAAAATAAAGGTTGTTTAATTTTTTAAAATACATATTCTTTTATTATATGGAGGCTCTTTAAATGCCGTCAAACGATGATTATTTCGAAGGCGATATTAGGCTAAAATCGGACAAAAAACTTAAAGAACCTGATATGTACCAGGTTCTGCTCCACAATGACCATTATAGCACCATGGATTTTGTTGTGGAAGTGCTTATGACTGTTTTTCACATGCCTGCTGCAAAGGCAACCAGGATTATGCTTGATGTACATAAAAAAGGAATAGGTATTTGCGGTGTATATATTTACGATGTTGCTGTAACAAAGGTTGAACAGGTACACCATATGGCAAAGGAAAGGAAATTCCCTTTGAGAAGTTCCTATGAAAAAGCCTGATAACAAATTTTTGGGAGAAAAAGATTTATGGAACTTAATTCTGTTTTAAATGAAGTTCTTATGGCTGCTTTTAATGAAGCAACAACCAAAAAACATGAATATCTGACACCTGAACATATACTGTATGCTTCCCTTTTTTTTGATGAAGGAAAGGTTTTAATAGAGGCTCTTGGTGGCAATGTTAACAATCTTAAAACTACCATTGAAGACTTCTTTGATAAAAAAATGGAAAAAATTGAAGGTGATGAGCCAAAGCAATCTGTAGGTTTTCAGAATGTTATGGAACGTGCAATCTGGCACACCGCTTCAGCCCAAAAGGATATACTTGACCTTGGTGATGTCTATGCTTCAATCCTTGATGAAGAGGAGTCCTATGCAGCATATTTTATGGGTCTTGAAGGCATAACCCGTTATGAGCTGCTCAAATATATTTCACACGAAGTCTCAGCCTATCCTGATGAAAAATTCGACAGTGATGAATATGCTGATAATCCTGCAGACAAAAAAGAGGCTGATAAAGGAAAAAAATTCCTTGAAGCCTTTACTATAGAGCTCACTGCAAAGGCAGAACGCAATGAAATTGATCCTCTCATAGGAAGAGAGGATATTCTTGAACGTACAATACAGGTTCTTGCACGCAGAACAAAACACAATCCCATACATGTGGGCGACCCGGGAGTAGGGAAAACTGCCATTACTGAAGGGCTTGCACAGCGCATTGCTGATGAAAATGTTCCGGACAAACTTAAGGGATTAAAAATTTACTCCCTTGATATGGGAGCCCTGCTTGCTGGAACAAAGTTCAGGGGTGATTTTGAAGATCGGATGAAAAAAATTGTTCAGGAACTCAAAAAGCTGAATGATGTTATCCTTTTCATTGATGAAATACATACTGTTGTTGGTGCAGGAGCTGTTTCAGGTGGTTCCCTGGATGCCTCCAATATGCTCAAGCCTATTTTAACATCAGGCGAGATTAAGTGTATAGGTACCACTACATATGAGGAATATAAAAAATATTTTGACAAGGACAGGGCCCTTTCAAGGCGCTTCCAGAAAATCGAAATCCCTGAACCTACCATTGATGAAACCATTGAAATACTTAAAGGTTTAAGGCAAAGATACGAAAAGTACCACCAGGTAAACTATACTGATGAATCCCTGGCAGCAGCAGCTGAGCTTTCAGCCAAATATATCAATGACAGGCATTTACCTGACAAAGCCATTGATGTAATTGATGAGGCAGGTGCATTTGCACGGATATACAGGGCAGATGAAGGTGAGATTATTGATATCAGGCCCGCAGATGTGGAAAGGGTTGTTGCACTCATAGCCAAGCTTCCTGCAAAAAGCGTATCAAAAACTGAAAAGGTTAAGCTTAAAGACCTGGCCTCTGACCTCCAAAGCACCATATTTGGACAGGACAATGCTGTGTCCATGGTGGTTGATGCAATTAAAAGAAGCAGAGCCGGTTTTGGGAATCCGGACAGACCTATTGCATCTTTCCTTTTTGTGGGACCAACAGGCGTAGGTAAAACAGAGCTTGCACGTCAGCTTGCATTAAACATGGGTGTGGAAATACACCGGTTTGACATGAGTGAATATCAGGAGAAGCATACTGTTGCCAGGCTTATAGGTGCACCTCCAGGATACGTGGGATACGAAGAAGGAGGACTCCTTACTGAAGCAGTGAGAAAAACGCCCCATGCTGTTCTTCTCCTTGATGAAATTGAAAAAGCTCATTCTGATATTTTCAACACGCTTCTACAGGTGATGGATTATGCTACACTCACTGACAATACAGGGAAAAAGGCAGATTTCCGGAATGTAATTATAATAATGACATCAAATGCAGGAGCAAGAGAAATAGGAAAAAGACAAACCGGTTTCCACGAACGCCATATTAAAGAGGATGCTATTGACAGCGCTGTTGACCGGATATTCTCTCCGGAATTCAGGAACAGACTTGACTCAATAGTAACTTTTAATGACCTCAGTGAAGAGGTAATTCTGAACATTGTGGGCAAGGAAATCAGTATTTTTGCTGAACAGCTTAAACTAAAGAATGTGACTCTGGAAGTTACTGAAGAGTGCAGAAAATGGCTGGCTCAAAAAGGCTATTCAAAGGAATTTGGAGCCAGGCAGATTATGCGCCTCATACAGGAAAAACTCAAAGGCTTTTTTGTGGATGAGGTGCTTTTTGGCAGGCTCACACAGGGAGGCTATGCTATTGCAGATATTGAAAATAATGAAATCAAAATAAGCATAGCTGACAACTAGCAGGGTATGATTATTTTTTATCTTAATGAAGAAAATATTTTCCCACCAGTTTCACTTGCACAGAAAAATGGCATTCTTGCTATAGGAGGAGATCTTTCTCCAGCAAGGCTAATTGCTGCTTATGAAAAAGGGATTTTCCCCTGGTACTCACAGGGAGACCCCATAATATGGTGGTCTCCTGATCCTCGCTTTGTTATTTTTCCTGAAGATGTAAAAATTTCCAGATCAATGAAGCAGGAGATCCGCAAAGGCACATTTAAAATTACAGCAGACAGGGCCTTTGACCAGGTTATAAAGGCTTGCAGAAATCCAAGAAAACATGAATCAGAAACCTGGATAACGGATGATATAGTAAAAGGATATACTGAACTTCACAAACTCGGCTATGCCCATTCTATTGAAGCATGGAAAGATGAAAAACTTGCAGGCGGCCTTTATGGTGTTTCCCTTGGCAGGTGTTTTTTTGGTGAATCAATGTTTTACACAGAACCAAACAGCTCAAAGGCAGCTTTTATTACACTTGCAGAAAAACTGGCAAGCCTCAATTTTGACATCATAGACTGTCAGGTTTACACAGCCCATCTTGAAAGCCTGGGAGCTGTGGAAATCCCCCGTGAAGAGTTTATAGCAATATTAAATTATTCCCTTACACAGGAAACCTTAAAAGGCAACTGGTCAGAAACAGGGATTTTTTAAAACCTTTAATTTTTTACTTCAATGAATCCATGACACTTTCAATATGACTGCTTAAATATTTCTGCTTTTCATCTGAGGATTTACCTGCAATAATAATGATAGAATCATCTTTTTGTACCATATAAACTTCAGCAAACCTGTTCCCTTTTAACTTTGACACAGACCAGTGATAATCATTTTCACCCTTTTTTCCCCATCTCTGCTGAACCATATTAAATTTTTTATTCTGCAGCCACTGTCCGGGAAAAGTGGCAAATTTTTCATCCCCTTTATTCACAGCCATTATTTCAATTGACCCCTTTTTATCAGGGCTGTCAAAAACCAGAGATTCCCCACTGCGCCTGTGCCATCCTAAAGGAATAAGTGCTGAAAAAGATTTACCTTTTTTTAAAGAGGAAAAGCTCACCTCTTCACTTCCCCATTCAGCTTCACCTGGAGCCCAGGCCTGTTTGTTTAACTTTTTTTTTAATACCTCCAGAACATTAAGGTCAACTCTTTCAAAGTTTTTCCCATCCATGTTCCAGTCAGCAACCTTCACAGAAGTTGAAGGTTTAAGTTCTGTTTTTAAAGCTTTCAGCTCCTCTAAAGAAGGGTAATGAGCCATGCTTATGCCCTGGCGTCTGTAAAAAGTATTCACAGCAGCAGCACTCGAAAGAGCATCCTCTCCCTCTTTTGATAAAAACTCCCTTGTAACAGTTTCCCTCTCTATCAACACAGGATCAAAATTTTTAACAGCAGGGATCAGGCTCCCTTTAGAAATTAATTTATTATACTCATCCAGATTGTTTTTATTAAGATCAGATTCAATCGTGTTATATTTATCCCTGTAATTGATCAAAGCTTTTTCAGTATAATCAAGTCCAGATAAGATCTTTGCACAATCAGATGCATAGCTTACATAAATCCGGATCTCTTCTTCCCCGATTTTACTTTCCAGGTCTTTGGCGTTTTTTCTCTCCAGCGCTCCCCTTTCTTCAATAGCTGCACTGTAATTGCCATAACCTTTTCTTATCAATGACGCAATAAGCCTGGCACTTTTGCTAAAATTACGGTTTATTTCAGAATATTCATTCAGCTTATTGTTAGTCATTCTTCCTCTTATTTCAGATGGAAGGGGATCGACTTTTAAAATATCCCGTACAAAAGTCACACCCCTGTTGTAAACAGATCTGTAAATACCGCTTACCTTTTCAGAGCCTGCATCTGAAAGCGTTGCAAAATTTTCAGCAAGCCTTTGCGTAAATTCTGCCTCTTCAAGCAATCTGCTGGTTTTATATTTATGAAAGGAGATATATTCATCAACCGTAATTGAGCCAGAAAGAACAACCCTTTCAATAAACCCGGAAGAAAGCTCTTCATAGTTTTTCAGATCTGCTTTTATTTCCAGAAAATGATTTTTTGATGTCTCAAATATTAATTCATTATATATTATAATAGAAGGCTTCCCCTTTTTAAGGCTTGCAATTCGCGCCTCTTCCCGTTTAAAAACATTTTCATAATGCTTTATGTATTTAGAAGTTAATCCCCTGTTATTATTCTTAACCCTTTTTAAAAACTCTTCACCCTCTGCGCCTGTCATACTTTTAATAAGCACCAAACGGTATTTATCCAGTTCATTTACAGCTTCGCTCATCCTCGCAAAATCCGGTATTTCATAAAGCGGTGTGTTATAACTTTTTGAACCAGTCACCTTTTCTGTTTTAAAAGATGTCAAAAGCCTTTCTCTTGGATGATCAAATATTGTTTTTTCAAAAACTCCTATATCTTTACCTGAAAAATCTTTGGGAATTTCAATGCCATTTATTTTCATATAATCGATCATGGCTCCATAAAGTTTTTCATTTGTTCTGATTCTGGAAGCTGTGAAATTCCATTGAGGTGTAGAAACAAGATACTTTTCATTGAACTTTACTGGAAGATCAAAATCAAAGGCTTCAACAATATCAAAGGAGTTTTTAAATATAAGCTGTTGCAGATTAATTTCATTTGTCACATAGTTTTTTAAGCTTAAATCATATTCTGTTTTGCTTAAAATATCCCTTAACAGCTTTTCCTTTATAGCTTTATACTCTCCAATTCCCTCTTCCATTAAATACTGTAGAGAAAGTTTTTCCCTCTCATCAATCTGCGATTTAAATAAAAAGCCATTGTTTTTTTCAGAAATATATTTATCAATCTCCTTTCCAATTTTTTCTTTAACAGGAGTATTGTAAGGCCTGTTTAAAAGGGCTGATACATATAAAAGGGATATAACCTCTGTTGCTGACTCATTTACTTTTTTTTCAATCTCCCCTATTGAATAATCCCGCTCCTCCACTTTTAGAGAACCATGTCCAGCCTTTGCCCTTATAAGCACATTAACAAATTTTTCAGATTCGTCAATCTGCCTGTCAATAAGAGCTGTAATTTTTTTATCAGTTTCACTTTTATCTTTAATAGAGATTTTAAGCTCCTTTAATCTATCAATGCGATTTTCCCAGCGCAAAAGCCTGCCTTCAGATCCTGCAACTAGCCCTGGAAAAACAGATAAAAAAATTAATGATGAAATTAAAACCCTTTTCATTTACATTCCCTTAAAAATTAATTAATAGTTTTCTTTATATAATTATCGGAATAAAGCTAAATAACATAATATCTATATTTTGGATTGAAAATCCGATTTCTTTTTCTTGACTTTTTAAAGAAAATAACTTATTTAAAAAAATCAGACTTATTTTAAGCAGGCATATATGAGCATAGATGAAAAACGAAAACAACTTGAACGTCAGGCCAGGGTTCTGCTCGCATCCAAAGATCTATCATTAAATGAAAGAGAACAGGTTAATTCTTTGATGAAAAATCAAAGCCTTTCCCCTGAAAACAGGTATGAATCTATTATTAAACTTATTTCTAATGCGCCTGATAAGGAATTTGAAGAAATACCTGATATAGAAATACCCCAGGAGGAGAATAATTCAGAAAAACATCCCTCTGTAATAACAAAAAAAAAGAGCCCTGCTAAAACAGCAACTCCCCCTGATATTGGAGCATTTTCAGGAGAGGAAAAACGAATGCCGCTGGTAAACGGCCCCACTGAAACATCTTTATATATAAATGATATTTTCCTGAAATTTAAGGTTTATAAAATATTTAAAAAACGCTTTCTTGTGGAAAGAAATAACCGCTTTGGATTAGGCCTTCGCAAAAGACTTGTTCCCACAAAAAAATATATGGAAATAATCCGCCATATACACTCCTTTCAGGAAACAGTTCTATCGCGCCTCCCATTTATTCTTGATTATATTCTTAAAAATGATGAAATTGAAACACCGCAGGAATTTAACTATTTACGGCTTTTTCGCAGATGGCTTCTGGACATGCCCTTTGCATCAATGCCATACAGTAGAATAAAATGGCTGGAGCAATGGGGTTTTGAAAGAGAGCTCAAATCCTATGCTATAAACTTTTTTTCATTTATGAGAATGGAAACTGAACACAGGGAAAACCTGATGCAGCTTGTTGAAAGCATAATAAGAGAAGCTCCTGATCTGATAAAAGAAGAAATCAGGGATGATGAAGAAAGAACATCAGCAGTAAAAAAAGAAAAAAATAATTTTCACAGAGAAAAAATGATCTATGAATACATGGGAGCTATGCGTTCATTCATTACAGTTTCCACAGAACCTGACAGCATAGTAGCACAACATTTAAATAAAAAATTTGGCATAAATTCCCTCTCTGATTTTATTCATATGTCAATTGAAGCATTAATTTTTCAAAGGTCCTATACTCCAGTAGAGCTAAAAGAATACTTTGAAATTGAACCTGTTGCAGTAAGCAAGGAACGATGGGACTATAACCAGGAAAAACTTAAAGATTTTTGCAAAGACCCTGAGTCAATAAAACTGCGTGCTTTGGAACGGCTTAAAAATGAGCTTTTGTGGTATGATACTGTTTTTCAGCTTGTTAAAA
>CAYTLM010000049.1:0-12448 GCA_964438485.1 uncultured Leptospirales bacterium
CAGGGCTTCAACAATGTCATTGTAGGATCCATTTGCTTTTGAGGAATTTTTTCCTGTGACAATAAAGGCCTTAGCTCCATAGGGCTTTATTGCTTCACTGTTTTTTGAAATACATTTTTCCCCAAATATTATTTTTACAGGTATATTAAATATAAAGTCCATTGTTTTCTCCTTCAGATTTTCATTCATTTAATATATAACATTTTTTAATGAATAGCAATAATATATTTTATTCCTAAAATCTTCCAGTCCTTATCATTCTTTATGGGGAAGAGTGGAAATAACAGTATCGATTAAATATTTCTTTACAGAATAAGGCATATACATTTTTATAAATCATGGTTTTAATTAAAAAAAGAATATTAAATTTACGCATATTAGCAGCTGATAAAATTTTATCAGCCCTGCCTAGGTATGAAAAAAAAGCTCCGGTTTTTCTTTCTTATTTTTCTACGCTTTTTTTTGTGGAAATCCTTTACTTTATGATTATGATTCTTCTAGTCTATGGAAGAACTGCTGCTATTATTTTTGGCTTTTTAACAGCTTTGATGCTTACTCTGCATGTGGCCGGGCTTTTTTTTCAGAAAAACAGGAATCGAAAAATTCAACTTTTATTGATGGATTTGCATATTGCTTTTACAGTTGGTTTTTTAATAAACAGATTTTTTGGAGACTTTTCTCTTTCAGTTCCTGATCAGTTTATGGTTGTTTTCAGGGGATTAACACTACTTGTGGAAATCCCCCTTGTTATTGTTTTTACAAATGATTCAATGATTAAAAGATATTTCTGATAGAGATATATCAGCCTATATTTTCCACAATTGCATCACCAAATTCAGAACAGGTTTTTTCTTCAGCTGTTTCCATCTGCCCTGAAAGATCACATGTAACTTTTTTCTGGGAAATAGTTTTTGTGAAACCCTTCATTACAAGGTCAGCTGCTTTATCCCATTTCATGAATTTAAGCATCATTTCAGCTGATAGTATAAGCGAGCCAGGATTAGCCATATTTTTGCCAGCAATGTCAGGAGCTGTGCCGTGTGTTGCTTCAAATATGGCGTGATTTTCCCCTATGTTAGCACCAGGGGCAATTCCAAGTCCTCCAACAAGCGCAGCCAATGCATCTGATATATAATCGCCATTAAGGTTTGGAGCTGCAATTACATCATAGTGCTGGGGCCTTATTATTATTTCCTGGAAAAGGGCATCAGCTATGCGGTCTTTTATTAAGACTTTATCATCCGGCTGCTTCCAGTTGTATTTTTCACCAAGTTCTTTTTCTGTAATTGTGTAATCGGAAAACTCCTCTGCTGCAACTTCATAGCCCCAGTCTTTGAATGCACCCTCGGTAAATTTCATAATATTTCCCTTATGCATTATTGTTACTGATTTACACCTGTGATCAATGGCGTGCTGAATTGCGCTTCTGAAAAGATTTTTTGTGTTTTTAGCACTTATTGGTTTTATCCCGATTCCTGAATCAATGTCCAGTGACTGTGACATTTCCTTGTTTATAAAGCTTATAACTTTTTTCGCTTCAGAAGAACCTGCTTTCCATTCTATTCCTGAATAGAGATCCTCCATGTTTTCTCTAAAAATTACTACATCAACATTTTCCGGAACCTTTGCAGGGCTGGGAACACCCGGGAAATATTTTACAGGCCTTATACATGAAAAAAGGCTGAAACGCTGCCTGAGTGCAACATTTATGCTTCGTATTCCCCCTCCCACTGGTGTTGTTAAGGGTCCCTTTATTGCAATTTTATATTCATCAATAAGAGCAAGTGTTTCCCTGGGGAGCCATTCTCCTGTTTCTTTAAATGCATTTTCTCCTGCAAGAACCTCTTTCCATTCTATTTTTTTGCTGCCTCCATAGGCAGAGTCTACAGCCCGGTCTATAACTTTTCTGGTTGCCTCCCATATTTCAGGGCCAATGCCGTCGCCCTTTATAAAGAGTATTACCGGCTGGTCTGGTACTATTATCTGGTTATTGGAGTATTCAATTTTCTTGGATGACATTTTTACCTCTTAAATTTTTTCAATTAATATTACAGGAAACTTTTAAGTATGCTGGATTTTATAGATTTAGTTGCTGGAGTGAGAATTGAGCATAACTTTACTGTATATCTTCTGGTCAATAAAAAGGTCAACCAGATCCGGGTCAAGCTTGTTTTTTGCTGCTTCGTCCTGAAGTATATGGAGAACTTTTTCCAGGGGTAGTGATTTTTTGTAGGGTCTGTCCTGTGCTGTAAGTGCATCAAATATATCTGCTATGGACATTATCCTGGCTTGAAGCGATGTTGATTCCCTTCCTTTTAGCCCGTCAGGGTATCCTGAGCCGTCCAGCATCTCGTGGTGTCTTAATGCTATTTCAGGGATGTTTTTATATTCAGGCGGCCATGGTATTTTACTTACAAATTTATATGTTTCAATAACATGGCTTTCAATCTCTTTTCTTTCAAGGGGGTTAAGGCTTCCTTTGTCTATTTTCAGGTTAATGTGATCATTCTTTGTAAGGATTTCAATGTTCTTTCCTGAAATATCTGTACATTCAATATTATTAATTTTTTCCAGAATTTTAGAAAGGATTTCTTCAGGATCTCTCTCAGTAATGGTTGGTTCATTCAGCTGTAAAAGATCATCTTTAATTTTACTTATATCAGAAAGAAGTGTATTCTTTTCCTCTTCAAGATTGTGAATGGATTCCATACTCTCCTGTGGATGTGCCAGTCTGTGTTTCAGGATTTCTTTTTCTTTTGAGGCGTATTTTAATTCTGTAAATCTGTAAAGATAATCAAGGCGCAGAATTAAATTTTCCAGATCAGCTGGGAAGAGTTTTTTTGCCTTTTTGAAAATATTGAGGTCTATGTAAACCTTTCCAAAGTCGTGGAGCAGTGCTGCAAATTCCAGTTCTTTTATGTCATCTTCAGAAAAATTGTATTGTTCCAAATAGCCTTTTTTAACGCTGTTAACTGCAACAGCTAATTCTCTGCATATTTCAGCCACCCGAAAAGAGTGACCTGATGTTGCCGGATCCCGTGATTCTATGGCTGTTACTGAAGCTTTTACAAATTCTTCAAACTGGGTTTGTATCTGGTTAATAAGCCGGTTGTTTTCAATAGCAATTGCTGCCTGTCCTGCAATGGCTTCTAGCAGGCCATTGTATTTATCTGCAAATGTAACAACAAATTTGTCAAAATCCTCTTCAGTTTCCAGCTTAATCTGGAAAGCCTCATTGTCGTATTGGGTTTTTCCTGTCATGTCTTCTTTGCTGTTAATAAGCTGAATAACACCAATTATCTGGTTTGAATGATTTTTCATGGGTGCAGTGATCATGGATCTGCTTATGTAATTATTTTGCTTATCAAAACTCGGGTTAAATGAATATGGAGCTGTTTTATCAATTGAGTAGGCATCAGGGATATTGAGAACTTCCCCAGTGCTGGCTACATAGCCAGAGATGGAATTAGTATTTATATCCATAACAAATTCTTCAAGGGGAATAACTCTTGAAAAAGTATGGGAGTATTTGAACCTTAATCTTTTTTCTCCGTAATCGTCTTCCTCTACAAGATATATGCTCCCTGCATCTGCCCCTGTCATTTTTTTGCTTAGATATAAAATAAGTCTTAATAGCTGATCCTGATTTTTTTCTGCTGACAGGGCTTTGCCTAAGTCAATAAGATCATTTTGATCCATTTGTGCATCTATGAGGTGGTTGTGATACCATTGTTGTTTCTGGTCATTTTCATAGTGCTTTTCGATTATGGAAAAGGCTCTGGTTGTAATAAATCTGATTTTGTGCTCACTGATTTTTTCTGTTATAAAATCAGCAATGTGATAAAGATGTATAATTTTCTGATTTGTCAGATCAGTTTCTTTTCCTGTTAAAACTATCTGGTAGAATATTCGGGAGTTATCTGCCAGGTTTAAAAAATTATTAATTTCATTATATTGATCAAAAGGTATAATAATCAGTGTTAAAAGGGAGTAGTTTTCATTATCATGAAGCAGAGAGTTTATTTCTTCTGTGACATTATTGCAGTATGTAACTGTAGCCCCATGTTTAAAAGAAAAATCAAATTTATCCTTTATGCTGTTGTGGACTAAAATTTTTTTAATTATCTGTTTTTTTTTATCTTTCATTTTGATTTTGATAATTATAATTGTCTTTGATGAAATATATTTTAAGTTTAAAAGCTAGTATGTTGTAATTATCAATTATTTGCAAGTTATATTTTTTATTTACTCTTGACATTGCTATATTTAACAAAGTAAACCGGTTTATCTATAACACTGGTTTCAGGAAAATTATAACATAAAACTGTGAAGGACAAAATGTCTTTAGAAAAAAAAGAAATTGATAAACTTATAACAAAACTTAGGGAAAGATATAAGGATTATTCTCAAAAGTATAATTCTACCTGGTTTGATCTCAATGCCTTTGATGAAAGGCTTTCCATGGCTATAAAAAAAAGGATGAATCTGGAAGGCTTTATTCTGGCAGAGATTACTAATTTTGAAAAAATTAAGCAGAAGTATGAAACCAGAAAAAAGGCAAAGGAGAATAGCTTTACAAAAGAGGTAGATCGGATTATTGAAGAAAATACAGCAAGAATAAAAAAATATCCTTCTGTTGTATTTCACCCTTTATGCGGGCTGGAAATATCTTATTTTTATGGTGCCATGCTTGAATTTACCAATGATTTTTTTCCTGTTTTAAGAATGCTTCTTATTGATTCATCTCTTAGAGAATTTCTTTTTAAAATTGAGGAAAAACTGGAGTTTTTTGTATCTCCTCTTAGTGGAAAAAATTCAAAAAGAATTGAGGATCATATTCTTTTACTTAACAGAGTTGGTGTGAAAGAGATTGAAATTGAAAAAGATAAAAACGATTATTTAAAAGAATGTGCTTTTATCCTTTATGAGATAATTGATCTTTGTGAAGGTTTAATGGACAGTGGAAATGATGATTGGGCAGTGCCTGTGATCTTTTCAAAACTTTATGTGGAAGAGGGGAAAAAAAGGAAGGCTGTTGATAATTTTAAAGGGCTCACAGGATATGGGGCGTTTTTAAAAGTAAAGGAAAGAGCTTTGGCTATAATTGATGATTTTAGATTGTCTGCATTCAGACGTACTGGCTAGATTTTTTTTATGCAGATTAAAGTTATATCATCCTTTTGTGGCTTGTATCCATTAAATTCGTAGAAGTTTCCCAGAGTATGATGAATTATTTCACTTGATGACATATTGCCAATTTCATGGAAAGCATTAATCAGCCCCTCTGTTCCCATCATTTTATTATCATCTATATCCATTTCTTCTGTTATCCCATCAGTATATAAAAATAAAAAATCCCCCTTTTCCATATATATAATTTCATCCCTATAGTATTCATTTTTAAACATCCCTATCATGGGGCTTTGGCCTGTAAGGAGTGAAATTTTTTTGTTTGCTGCGCGATAGAGCAGTGCCTCAGGGTGTCCTGCTGAAACAAAGAGAAGGCGATTGGTTTTTAAAAAAATCTGGATTACCTGCGCTGTGCAGAACAGGTGATGATCTGCCTGGGATTCAACAAGGCTTTTATTTACATCTGATACGACTTCAGAAGGTTTTTTCCCTGAGGCAGATTTTTCTCTAAAAAGAGTCCTTATCTGTTTGCCAACGTATGAGGAGGCTGCTCCATGTCCTGAAACATCACATAGAATAATCTGGTATGTTTCATCATCTAAAAAAAATCCATCAAAAAAATCTCCGGAAAGATCCTGTGCAGGCATAAAGGATGATGCTGTATCATAACCTGCTATAACCTTAAAATCAGGAAGCTGGGATACTTCAAGCTTTCGGATTATTGTTATTTCTTTTTTGAAACTGTTGTTTATTTCGCGTAATTCATTTTGTATTGCCAGCCTGTCATTTATCAGGTTCATGTACTCTGTATATAAAGAAATAATTTCCTTGTCATTTGTTATAAAGGGCTCATCCCTTTCAATGAGAATATAACCATAGGTTGTATTTTTGAACTTGACTGAGAAAAGACAGGTGTAAATTTTTTGGTTACCCTTTTTGAGTATAAAATAATTTACATCTTTTTTATAAAAGGAGGGGAAGTTGTTTTTTACATGGATTTCCTTAAAGCTTACAAATGGGGATTTTTTATTGGTCTGCTTTTGTATTATGCTTAAAGGCACTTCCTTTTTTACCTTTATGATTTCCAGGTATGTGGTATCAATCATGCTGGAAATTTTTTCCGCATTTTGAAGCACTGTGTCTGGATCTGTGGACTGTAATGCTTTGCGCACATAAGCCCCTAATTTATAAAGCTGTACATTGTAGTCAAGCTGGGTCTGATATGCTGTTATCAGGTTTTCCTTTGTATCCATTATCCGGTTGATGTTTTTTATTTTGGATCTAAGTTCAAACTGATTAAAGGGTTTGCGGAAATATTCATCAGCACCATTGGAGTAGGCTTCTTCTATGGTTTTGTCTTCGGTTTTTGCTGTCATTATTATAAAAAAACATTCCCTGTATGCAATATTGCTTTTAAGTTCTCTGCACAGGTCAATGCCGTTTCCATCAGGTAAATTTACATCAAGGAGAAAAATATCAGGCCGGAATTTGTTAAGTATTCTTTTTGTTTCAGCAATATCTTTAGCATATTCAATTGTATAAGTATTACCAAGGGTAATTTTTATGTATTCTCTTGCTATAGGGTCATCATCCAGTGCAAGAATCCTGTAATGTTTTTTTCTACTAAAAGGCATTGTTTTTATAATCTCACATTAAAATTAAAAATTTTATTTAATCACCATTTTTGCAGGGAAAAGAAACAGAGTTTAAAAATCTTGCCAACCAGACTTTGTATTAAATTAACCTTATATATTAAATAATACAAGAAATAATTCTTTATTTTTTTATTTTATAATAAAGAGCTTCATTATTGTTCTAAATAAGAGCCTGATGTGGCTGTTGATGAAATACTTAATAACAGAATTCAAACTTTCTTTAATAAATCACTTGAAAAAAAAGCATGGAAAAAATAGGCAATATGTAGTGGGGACAGCTATAAATGGATTATTCATTACTTACTTTAATATTGTTTAATGTATCAGGCGGACTTGCAATTTTTCTCCTTGGTTTAAGCTATATGTCAGGGGGGATTCAGGCTGTTGCTGGTTCAAAGTTAAGAAAACTCATAGGTGCAGTAACCAATAACAGAATAATGGCTCTTGGAGTTGGATTTTCTGTAACAGCTTTAATTCAATCAAGTTCTGCAACTTCGGTTATGGTTGTCAGCTTTGTAAATTCCGGGGTAATGACTCTGGTTCAGGCAATAGGAGTTATTCTTGGTGCTGATATTGGTACAACTGTTACAGGATGGATACTTGTTCTTGATATAGGGCTTTATGCTCTTCCTGTAGTGGGTGTCTTTGGTATTCTTTATCTTTTTGCGAAAAATGAAAAGTTAAAATATTTTTCAATGATGCTCATGGGTCTTGGTATGATTTTTTTTGGCATGGAGCTGATGAAATCAGGATTTATGCCCTTAAGGGAGGTTGAAGAATTTCTCAATCTTTTTCTCAAGTTTAGACCGGACCATTTTTCCGGGCTTATTGCCTGTGCTTTGATTGGAGCCTTTATTACTGGTCTTGTTCAGTCTTCAGCTGCTTCAATAGGGATTGTAATGGGTATGGCATCAACAGGAGTGCTGAATTTTGAAACATCAGTTGCTCTTGCTATGGGGATGAACCTGGGTACAACATCAACAGCTCTTTTGGCTTCCATGGGTGCTTCTGTAAATGCAAAAAGAGCAGCATATGCTCATGCTCTGATTAAAGCTATAGGGCTTCTCTGGGTTTTACCTCTTTTCCCTTTTTTCCTTAAAATTATTCCATTGATAGTTGGTCACGACCCTGGTACAATGCGTATTCAAAACGGAGTTGAAACCTTTCCTTATATGTTTCAGGGGATAGCAATTGCTCATACGATTTTTAATATTTTAAACGTGTTGTTGCATCTGCCCTTTGTAAAGCATATGGCTATTCTTCTGGAAAAACTGGTTCCTGATCACCCGAAGGATAAGCAGGTTGAGTTTACAAAATTTGATATAAGAATGCTTGGCTCCCCTGTAATTATAATTGAACAGTCCAGACGGGAAATAATAAATATGGGTAACGGCATACTTGGTATGTTTAATGATTTGAGAACAGTGATACAAGTCGGCTTTGATGAGGATAAGTGCATAAGGGCTGTTTTCAGGAAAGAGGAGGAGCTGGATGTTGTGCAAAAGGAGATATCCATATTTCTGGTTGAAATAATATCCAAGGATTTGCCATATACCCAGGTAATAGAGGCACAGGCTCAACTTAGAATAGCTGATGAATATGAATCAATAAGCGATTATATTGCAAATATTATGAAGCTGCTTCTTAAGCTGCGGGATAATAACATGACGTTAAGTGATATCAAGATAAGCGAATTAACCGGAATTCTCAATGATCTTACGATTTATTTTGATTATATAAATAATGCAGTTGTTTTTGATAAAAAACTTGATACTACATACATTTACGCAGAAGGAAAAGCTATTACCCATCATTTTAGAGAACTTCGAAACAGGCATTTACATCGTCTTGAGAATGAAAAGCTTGAACCTTTGATGATTGTGACCTATATGAATATTCTAAACAGCTTCAGACGAATAAGGGATCATGCAGTGAATGTTGCAGAGGTAGTGATTGGAGAAAAGTAGCTTTGACTTTTTTTCAGAACAAATATATTTGACATTTGGGTTCAGGGAGTTAATCTGCCCCTAATCTAATACACAGGGGTTTTCTATGAATAATTCGTTTAAATTTTTCCTGGGCTTTATTTTTTCCCTGATTTTATCTGTACCTGTTTTTTCTGCTGAACCTGCATCTATAGAAAATCCCTCTGGTCTTCATGGAAGCGGCTGGGCATTATACAGTGAAGGCCTTCTTTATAAAAATCAGGCAGGTGCTGCTTCTTCAGTTCAGGAGCGTAATTCTCTTCTTGAAAAGGCTATTGATAAATTTTCTAAAGCCATAGAAGCAGGGGATAGATCAGCAAGGGTTTATCACCAGCTTTCGGACTCCTATTTGCTTCAGGACAATAGAGCTTTGGCTATTGAATATGCAGAAAAAGCCATTGAATGCGATAAAGATTATTTTCCTCCCTATAATATTCTTTATGGGATAAGGATGTCGCAGAATGAATTTGAATCTGCTGCAGAAATAATGGAAAAATATCACTCAATAAATCCTGATGATCCTTATACCCTTTATCTTTTGGGAGTGCATTATTTCAGATATCTTAATGATGCTGAAAAATCATTAGATGCATTTGAAAAAGTTATTTTTCTTTCTGAAACTGTTGCAATGCCTTCCTATTATCTTGAAAATTCATATTATAATTGCGGATATATTCTTCATTCAAAAAATGAATTTCAGGAGTCATTATATTATTTCAAAAAATCCTATGAGCTCAATGAAAATAATACTACAGCTTTGTATATGGCTGCTGTTGCTGCCATGAACTATTATAATCTTGTAGATGCAGAAAAATACGCTCTTCTTTTTCTTAAAGTATCCCCCGGCAACCCTAACATGGCATATATTCTGGGAAGGCTTTACTATATAAAAGATGATATTGCTGCTTTTGAGTACTTATCAATGATTAAGGATTCCAACTCCTTTGAGGGGCTTTTGTCAATGGCCCTTTATTCAGAGCTTACAGGTGATGATGAAAATGCGGAAAAAATTTTAACAGCCATAACAAAACATAACTCTAACTTTATTTCTCCCTATATTGCCATGGGCAGAATAAGGGCTCGCCAGGATGATAAAGCAGGTGCCTTTAATGCTTTTGCAGCAGCAGGAGTAAGCTGTTTTAGAAGTGGAATATTTGATGTTGCTGAAAAGCTTTTTTATCGCTGCCTTGAGTTTAAAACAGAAGATGATTTTAATCTTTATTATTATCTTGGAAGAACCCATGAAGAGACCAGAAATTTTGCTCTTTCAATAAGCTATTACAAAAAATATTACGAGCATTCAGGTGAAATCAACACTCTGATCCATATTGGCTATCTATATGCTTCAAGGGATTTATATGCCCAGGCTCATGATTATTATGCAAAGGCTGAGAGTATAGAACCTGATAATTCATCTGTCCATTTTTATAAAGGGCTTACATACATATGGCAGGAAGATTACAAGAGGGGCGAAGCGAGCTTAAGAAAAGCTATTTCTTTACAGGATGGGGAAGAGGGATATTATTTTTATCTGGCAATAGCACTTGATAAACAGAATCGTTTTGATGAAACCTGTGATGTGCTTGAGAAAGCTATAGAGATTAATCCCATGAGTGCCAGGTCATTGAACTATCTGGGCTATCTTTACGCAGATAGGGGGATTCATCTTGAAGAGGCTTATAATCTTATAACACGCGCGCTTGCAGTTGAATCTGATAATGGCGCATACCTGGATTCATTAGGATGGGTTTTGTACAAACAGGCTGATTATGAAAAGGCATTAAAAAATCTTCTCCTGGCTGAAGAGAAGCTGGATGATATTAATTCTCCTGACTTTGTTGTTTATGATCATATTGGCGATACCTATGAAAAACTTGAAAATTTGACAAAAGCTATATACTACTGGGAAAAAGCAATGAACCTTGAAAAAAATAGTGTAATTGAAGAAAAAATTAAAAGAGCATCTGTAAAAGGGGGGAACTAAAATGAAAAAATTTTTATTTTACATACTGCCCATTTTTGCAGCTATTATACTCTCCTGTTCAGGAGCTGAAAAAAAAGATGTTTCTGATGCTATTCTTTCAGGAGCTGAAGATGAAAAATGTGCTGAATTTAAATCGAGAATTGTTGAAATAAATAAAAATCAGCCCTGCACAATTCGCTCAAATGTCACAATAGATGGTGATAATAAAGGTAAAAAATTCAGATTCGAGGGAACACTGTTGCATAACAGCTTTGGTTATACAGAGTTAAAAGTGGTTGATTATATTTTTAAAGGAGCTGTGGTTGATTTTTATAAAAATCAAAGCAACCTGTTTTTTTATTATCCTACAGAAAGAAAGCTTTATAGTGATTTAATTGAAAAGATTAATTTTGAAGCCTACACCGGATTTCCCATTGATTTTTCTTTTGTCTATACTCTGTTAACAGGCGGGGTTCCTCTAATTAAGGATGGAGTTGTTGTTAAATCTTTAGTAGAGGAAAATCAGGATGCTTATCATCTTATTTTAGAAAACGGTGAGTTTTTCCAGAATATTTATGTTAAAAAAGATATCCCTGAAAAAATTCTTGTTATTCACAAAAAGAGTAAGGAGAAGATTGAAGTTTATATAAATTCTTATAAGAAAAAAGATGAAAGTCTTTTCTTTAGTAAATTAAGGGTTGTTGTTCCCGGATCAGACTTTAGTGTTAATATAAAGTTTACAGGAATAAGGCTGAATGACCCTCTTAAAATAGAGCCGTTTTTGCCTGAAAAAATTAAAGGTGTTGAAGTAATAAAAGTAAACTAACGAGGGGCGTTATATTAGCCACATCTTGAAAAACCGCACCCTCTACATACTGAACACCCGGACTCAAACTCAAGCGGGCCATAGCAGTCAGGGCAAACTCCGGTCATAACAGTATCATTTCCCTTGCCATTTGTTTCAGCAATATGCTTGGCAGTTTCCCTTATTGCTGTTTCATTTCTGGTTGTTCTGGAACCAGTTACAGTATAGCTTTCTATAGCTTTTGCTATGGCATCAGAACAGGAGTATATGCGGCCTCCTTTGCCCCATGCCTGGTTAGGACATCTTACACCCTTGAGCTGCCTGACGATCTGCTCCTTGTCTATTCCTGATCTTAGGGAAAGGGAAATTAATCTTCCAATAGCCTCTGTCTGGCTTGCTGCACATCCGCCTCCCTTTCCCATTGCTGCAAATACTTCAAATATTCCCTCAGCATCCTCGTTTATTGTAACGTATAAGGATCCGCACCCTGTTGTTATTTTTCTTGTTGTACCCCAGGTGACTTCATGCCTGGGCCTGGGTGCCATAGCTTTTATATAAACAGTGTCTTCTGTCTTAACTTCATTTTTATTTTTGTCAGATGATGTTTGTAAAACCTGGTTGTCTCGTGAACCGTCTCTGTAAACCGTAACCCCCTTGCATTCAAGCTGGTAGGCAAGATCATATACTTTTTTTATATCCTTGATAGTTGCATCAGATGGAAAGTTGACTGTTTTTGATACAGCATTGTCCGTGTGTTTTTGGAATATCGCCTGGGTTTTAATATGCCACTCAGGGGAAATATCATGGGCTGTAACAAATACTCTTCTTATGCTTTCAGGAATTTCTTCTATCTCTGAAGCAGATCCATGATCAGCAACCATGTCCATGATAACTTTGTAGTCACCTTCCT
>CAYTLM010000050.1:0-12435 GCA_964438485.1 uncultured Leptospirales bacterium
AGGCGGGTGGATTAAAATATAAGCTTTTTGAATGGGCAAAAGCTGTAGGTCTTGAGTCCTACAAAAAGCAGAGCTATGGCATAAAGTACAAGATTGCGGATAAAATAATTTTCAGCAAAATCCGTGCAAAGCTTGGAACTGAAAACTGCAATATATATCATGTGGGTGGATCAGCTTTTGCACCTGAAGTAAATGATTTCTTCCAGGCTATTGGCATCAATGTGTTTATGGGATATGGCTTAACAGAATTTTTTCCTGTTTGCGTAGGATTCAGGGATAATGCAAAATCCGGCTATTGCGGATGTCTTCTTCCAACAATTGAAGCAAGGATAGCAGAGTATGGAGAGGTTCAGCTCAAGGGTGGAATGGCCATGACTGGCTATTATAAAAATCCGGAAGCAACAAAGGCTATTTTTACAGAGGACGGGTGGTTTAAAACACAGGATGTGGGTGAAATTCATCATGTTGATAAAAACGGGGATCGTCTTACATATATCAAAATTACTGATCGAATCAAAGAGCTGATTATTACATCAGGTGGTAAAAATATTTCTCCTCAGCAGATTGAATCACTTGTGGGCAATGAGGCTTATATTTCGCAGTTTATAGCAATAGGGGAAGGGAGAAAATTTATCTCTGCGCTTGTAGTTCCTAATTTTGTTCTGCTTGAAGATTATTGCAAAAAGAATAATATAGAATATATTTCTCCAGAACATATAATTACAAATCCGGATATTTATAAATTCTATGAAAACCTCATTGATGTGAAAACACAAAGTCTTGGTCAGGTGGAAAAGATTAAAAAATTTGTACTTCTTCCAAAAGAGTTGTCTCAGGAAACTGGTGAAATGACTCCTACTTTGAAGCTGAAAAGAAAATTTATTGATGAAAAATATAAAGATCTGATAGACAGGCTTTACGAATAGTGTGAATACTTTAAGAGACAGAGCTTCCTTTTTTGAGGCTCTGTCTCTTGCTCTCCTGTTTTTTAATATTCTGAAATGAGGCAATAATTATTAATAAAAAAATATTTTATATTCCTTACTATCTTGACAAAAGATGGCATTTATTTAAAAATAAATTAAATTTAAGATAAGGAAATTTAAGTTGCAGTGTAAAAAATCATGAGCTATAAAAGTATCCTCATAAAAGAAATTAAAAAACTTCCAGAGCCTGTAGTTGCAGAAGTGCTTGATTACGTAAGATTTTTAGAATATAAAAACCAGAGGGATTTTGAAACTTATATTCAATCTGAATCTTCTCTTGCAAAAGAATGGCTTTCTCCGATAGAGGATGAGGCGTGGAAAAATTTATAAAAGGGGATGTGGTTGTAATACCTTTTCCTTATTCTGATTTGACCAATGCCAAAAAGAGACCGGCTCTTGTCCTTGCATCATCTTCCCTTGGTGATATAATCCTTTGCCAAATTACAAGTCAGGGAATTAAAGATTCATGTTCAATCACACTTTCAGATGAAGAATTCGTTAGCGGGAGCCTTAATAAAATTAGTAATATAAGAGTAAATAAACTTTTTACTGCAGATTCTAAAATTGTACTTTATAAAATAGGTTCTTTAAAAGAAACAAAGATCAATCAGGTTATTGAGAAAATTATAGACATCCTAAAAGGATGAAAATCATTTTCAGTATAATCATTATTTTCGAGGATTATTATGAATCATAATCTTGTATATTATGGAAATAAAACTCTTTCCTCTGTTGCTGAAAGAGTGGAAAATATAGATGACAGCATTATATCCTTGATTAAGGATATGTGTGATGTTTTGACAAAAGTGGGAGGTCTTGGCCTTGCTGCTCCACAGGTTGATGAAGGGAAAAGAATTGTTGTTGCTGCTCCTGATAATGAAAAGGGAGCAAAAATAATTCTTATAAATCCTGAGATAAAAAAATTTTCAGATTCGCTTGAAGAAATGGAAGAGGGATGCCTTTCTGTACCGGATATTTTTACAGAGGTTAAAAGACCTGCTGAAATTATTGTAAAGGGTGTAACTCCTGAAGGAAAGGAAATAGAGTTTGAAGCTTCTGGTTTAACTGCAAGGATTTTTCAGCATGAGATTGATCACCTTGATGGGATACTCTTTATAGACAGGATAGAAAAATATATACGCGAAGAGTTCAGATCTGAGCTGAAAAGGATTAAAAAACTCAGTAGAAAAAAACACTAAACAGCATGACTTTACCCTGCCTGAAGCATTTTAGATAAAACAGATTATTCGCAAGAATAGAGCCAACTCTTTATTATAATATAAAATAATTATTGATTTAATAATCGCTATTATTATTTTTTGTTTATCAAATTTATTTGATAACTGAATTTCGGAGTTTTATATGGATAATTATCTTGTTACACACGAGAGGTTTGTTGAGCTGAGTTATGAGCTTCTTGATATTATAAAAAAAAGAAAACAAAATTATAAAGCTATTTTATGTCCTTTGCGTGGTGGTTTTTTTCTTTCATATTTTATGAGTGTGCACCTTGATCTGCCTATTTCATATATTGAAATTTCTTCATATGCGGGAAAGGAGCAGAGGAGATTTCAGATTGGGATTAAACCTGAACTTGTTAAGGGTAAATTTCTTCTTTGTGATGATATTTATGATAGTGGGAAGACTATTAAGGAAATACATAAAATGTATCCTGATGTTGATTTTGATACTATCTGTCTTATTTCGAAAGAAAAGGATGCAGAAGTTATTTATGCAGAGCTGGTTGATGTTAAAAGATGGGTTGATTTTTATTGGGAAGTGATGTAGGAGATTGAAATGAGCAGATTTATATCTTATGTTTTTATTGTATTTATTGTTATTACATGTATAATATTATTTGTTCCTGCTTTTATTATATGGCTGGTGACTTTTCCCTTTGATAAAAGAAAGATTATTCTTCATCAGTACACCTGTTTTTGGGGCGCTTTTTATACATGGGTTGCCCCTTTCTGGAAAGTGCGTGTTATTGACAGGAAAAAATTTAAAAGAGACAGGGTTTATGTGGTGGTTTCAAATCATCAGTCCCAGCTAGACATTCTTGTGGCCTTTAAGCTTTTTCGTCACTTTAAATGGGTTTCCAAGCTTGAAATTTTTAAAGTTCCCTTTGTTGGATGGAATATGTATTTTAACAGGTATGTGCCTCTTGTAAGAGGGGACAAGAAGAGTATTGAAGAAATGATGAGGGTGAGTGAGGAGAGGCTTAGAGAGGGGAGTTCGGTTTATTTTTTTCCAGAAGGCACAAGGTCGCCTGATGATCAGATACGGAGCTTTAAGCCTGGAGCATTTATTCTTGCTCATAAGCTGAAAATTCCGATTTTACCTATAGCTATTACTGGTACAAACAGAGCCTTGCCAAAGTATAGCATGAATGTTGATGGAATACACAAAATTTATTTTCAGGTACTTGATGAAATTCCTTATGAAAAATATTCCCATCTTTCTGTTGAAGAAACAGGGGAGATGGTAAGAAATATAATAATAGAGGCAGCTGAGAAATTAAAGTTAAAGAAGTAGAATGGTGAGCAAATCAGGAAATTGAATTGTTCTGATTTGCTCCTGAATATGTCTTGCTCTGGATGATAATTTTATAGCTTTGAAAAATCCAGTGTTGCAAAATAATCATCCATGGTTTCCGCTCTTCTTATCATTTCAACTGTGCCATCCTCTTTTAGGAGCAGCTCTGCTGAACGAAGCTTTCCATTATAATTAAAGCCCATTGCGTGTCCATGGGCACCTGTATCATGGATAACCAGAATATCTCCTGTTGCTATTTCCGGCAACATTCTGTCTATTGCAAACTTGTCATTATTTTCACAGAGGGATCCTGTTATATCATATTTTTTAACTGCCTTTTTATCTTCTTTTCCTAATACTGTTATGTGATGGTATGCGCCGTAAAGGGCAGGTCTCATTAAGTCAGCCATGCATGCATCAACACCAATATAATCCTTATAGATTTCTTTTTTATGTATGGCCTTTGTTACAAGGTAACCATAGGGGCCGGTTATCATCCTGCCGCTTTCCATGCATATTTTTAAAGGCTTTAAGCCGCGGGAAATAATTTTTTTATTGTAAAGCTCTGAAATTTTTTCAGAAATATATTGTATATCAAGGGGCTTGTCTCCAGGCCTGTATGGTATTCCAAATCCACCCCCCAAATTAATAAAATCAAAACTTATCCCCACTTTTTCAGATAGCTCAAAAATAAGATCAAAAAGTATTTCAGCTGTGTCTATAAAGTATTCAGCATGAAGCTCGTTTGAAGCAATCATTGTATGAAGACCAAATCGCTTTACTCCGCGCTCCTTTACTGTTTTGTATGCTTCAAACAACTGTTCTCTTGTAAGGCCGTATTTTGCTTCCTCTGGTATGCCTATTATGGCATTCCCTCCTTTAAGGGGTCCGGGGTTATATCTGAAAGATATTATTTCAGGCAAACCCGTATGTTTTTCAACATAGTCAATATGGGTTATATCATCCAGGTTCAATATAGCATTAAGCTTTTGCGCATAGATAAATTCTTCAGCTGGTGTATTGTTTGATGTGAGCATAATATCCTCACCCCTTACACCTGCTTTTTCTGCAAGAATAAGTTCAGCCAGGGAACTGCAGTCAGCACCAAAGCCCTCTTCATGAAGAATTTTTATTAAAAAAGGATTTGGATTGGCCTTAATTGCAAAGTATTCCTTAAAGTCTGGAGCCCATGAAAAAGTTTTTATAAGATTTCTGGCATTTTCCCGAATTGCTTTTTCATCGTATATATGAAAAGGTGTGGGAAATTGTTTGATTATTTCTTCTATTTTTTCTTTATTAAAAGGGAGATCTTTCATTACAGCTTACCTCATTTTATTGCATTTCATAGTGTTAAAATAGAAAGTTTTAGCATAGCAGTGTCAACAAATAAAATTAAACAAATTTTTTCCTTCTCATTGGGGACTTTTGCTGGCTTGAGGTTAAAACTTCTTAATTATTACTGAATTAAAACATTGACTTATATGTGCTGATAAAAAACATTTAATTTTAAAAAAAGTTAAAGAATAAACTTAAATGTTTAATATAAATTTTTTTTAGCTTTATTTACGGAGAATAGAACAAAATGGAACTTGGAATAATGGGGCTTCCACAAACAGGGAAAAAAAGTCTTTTTAAACTTCTCACAGGAGTAATGCCTGAGAATGAAAAGACTATTACAGGTATAGCAGAGATAAGGGATTCCAGATTTGATAGACTTATAGAAATTTACGGACCCAGGAAGGAGTCTCCTGCAAGAATTAATCTTCAACTCCTTCCTAAAATTGAAAGCGATTCAATAAGGGATGGTAAAATTTTTGCTGATATTTCCAGGATGGATGCTCTGTGTCATGTTGTAAGGGCATTTGAAGATGATTCTGTTTATCACGCCAGTGGTTCGGTTAATGCTGTCAGGGATATTGAGATGATCAATGCAGAGCTTATTATGCACGATCTCATCTTTATTGAAAAACGATTTGAGCGCATTGAAAGGAGCAGAAAAGCCAAGGCAGATAAAAAGCTGGATCAGGAAGAGGAGCTTCTTGTTAAAATGAAAGCTCACCTGGAGCAGGATTTTCCTTTACGCACCTTTGCGATTGATGAGGATGATGTAAAGCTTATTGCAGGATACCCCTTTATTACTTTTAAGGAGATGCTTGTGGTGCTTAATGTTGGGGATTCATCTATTGGAGACAAAAGTTTGATGGAGTCTGTTAAGGTTTTGCTGGAGCCTTTTAAAATAGAGGTTATGCAGGTTTCTGTAAAGCTTGAATCTGAAATTGCATCACTTGACAGCGAAGAGGAGAAGTGGGAATTTATGGATGATGCCGGCATAGAGGATGATGCTTTAAGCATTCTTTCTCTTCTCTCTATGAAGACACTCGGGCTTATATCTTTTTTTACAGTGGGCAAGCAGGAAGTTCATCAATGGCAGATAAGAAAAAATTCTTCAGCACCTGAAGCTGCTGGTGCAATTCATTCTGACATAGAGCGCGGCTTTATCAGGGCTGAGGTGATGAAGTTTGATGAGCTGGTTGAACTGGGGAGTGAGGATGAATTAAAAAAAGCAGGAAAATTTTATGTTAAGGGAAAGGATTATATTGTTTCTGATGGTGATATAATTAATTTCAGGTTTAATGTATAGTTAAAAAATTTTTAGGAATGAATATTGATTTTTTTATTTAAATTTCTAGTTTTTAATTGACATAAAGTCTATGTGATTGTTAATAGTTTTTTAATGATAAAAGTTTATTAAGGGGTTTTAGCTCAGCTTGGTTAGAGTATCTGCCTGTCACGCAGAGGGCCGCGGGTTCGAGTCCCGTAAACCCCGATAAAAAAAGAGGATCTATAAAAGGATCCTCTTTTTTTTTATAAATAGTTCTTGTTCTTTTCTAATAACTATTTGTAATATATAGATTGTAATTTTTTTGTTTCTTGTTATATTTAGCGTAAATGAAAAATTTAACATTAAAACAACTTTTCCTGTTTTTAGCAATTTCTATTACTGTAGGGATTGCCCCCCTGTTTGGTTATGGTGCTTCTGATCTTCAGTCCTTAACAGTTACATTTAAAACTATATTAAAACCTGGAGAATATAAAATTTTTAAAAAGTTTATAGCCAGGGGTGATGATACTTATCCGCCTTTTAAATATTCTGATGAAAATGATACAGCTCAAGGTTTTTATATATCAAAAACCACAGGGGAATACGATGAAGCACATGGGAAATGGTTTGGGATATTTGACAGGAAAGCTTACCCTGATAATTTTTTAAATATTATGATTGCTGTTTTTGGAGTTTTTGTTTTTATTATTTTAGTGGCATATTTATGGACATGGAATCTTAAAAAACTGGTAAACAAAAAAACCGAGGAGTTTACCAGAGAGCTGGATTTAAAAACAAAAATGCAGGATCAGCTTGAAAAAGCTGTTGAATTACTTGATCTTGCCAGGAAAAAAGCACTTGAGGCAAGCTATGAAGCTGAAGAGGCAAATGAGGCAAAGACAAGATTTCTTGCTAATATAAGCCATGAATTAAGGACACCCTTGCACGGAATAATGGGAATTTCCAAAGTTCTGGAGTCTTCTGATCTGACATCTGAACAGACAGATATGGTGAAAATGATAAATACTTCAGCTTATAATTTAATAGGAATTCTTTCAGATCTTCTGGATTTCTCTTCTATAAATTCCGGTAAGCTTGTTTTGCGTAAATCATCATTCCGACTGAAAAGCCTTATTGATACCGCCTCTCCAGTTATGCAGGTTATAATTCAGGAGAAAGATATTGAGCTTATTATAGATGCTGATAACCACGATCCCCTTATTAACACTGATAAAGAGAGAGTTGGGCAGATTCTTTTAAATCTTTTTTCCAATGCTGTAAAGTACACAGACAGGGGACAGATTAAAGTTTCAATTAAGCATTACAATGAAAAACTTGAAATATCAGTAGCTGACACTGGCATAGGGATTATCCCTGAAGATATGGATTTAATATTTGAGCCATTTAGCCGCATTTATGATAATAGAAAAAACCTGGTTAAGGGTGTTGGACTTGGTCTTTCCATAGTTAAAAGCCTTGTAGAACTTCTGGAGGGTGAAATTAATGTAGAAAGCAATAAGGGTAAGGGGAGCAGGTTTATTGTTTTTATCCCGGCACCTCTGGTTAAAGAGGAAGTTCCCAATTCTGAAGATTTAATAATATCTGCGGATTTATTTTCCAATATATGTTCAGAAGTAAATATGCTTATTGTTGAAGATGAAAACATAAACAGGATTTATTTGAAAAAGATTCTTGAGAAAAGGGGATGTAAAACTGAAACAGCTGTAAATGGACTAGAAGCTCTTGATATGATAAAAGAGAAAAGATATAATATTGTTCTCATGGATCTGACAATGCCACTGATGGATGGAATTACAGCTACCTATAAAATAAGGGAGTATGAAAAAAATACCGGGGCATACCCTGTGCCTATAATTGCCTTAACAGCCCATGCCTATCCTGAAGATAAAGAAAGATGTGTGGACGCAGGCATGGATGGATACCTTGCAAAACCTTTTCAGCCAGCTGATTTAATGAAAGAAATAGAAAGAGTGGTTAATCTCCGTAAGTCGAAAAATCCGGTTTAGTCATTTGCGCTGGGAATTTCCCGCATTACCATTTGTACAGTGTTTCTGCTTTTCTCCTCAAGAAGGATCTCCTTGTTTACAGTTACTCTTTCTATTGTAGCCTGATCATAGTAGCGTATTGTAACAAGCTCAAGGTTTTTGTTATATTTTATCATATAGTCTTTTTCCAGCCTGCCCATAAGAGCCATTATTTTTTTTTCATCCCAATCAGCGCTTATGGAGAAACTGAGTGCTGTGTTTTGCATTACATTGATCTTTATTCTGATTTCGGAAAGCGCATGGAAAATATCACGAAGGTTTTGTTCAACAATAAAAGAAAAGTCCCTTGCTGAAATTGTTATAAGAACCTGATTCATTTTAAAAATAAAGGAGGGAATTTGCAGCTCTGCTTTATTTGTTTGTACTATTGTCCCAACTCCCTCTGGATCAAGAAAAGACCTTACCCATAGAGGGATTCCTTTGTTTTGTAATGGCTTTATTGTTTTAGGATGAATCACGCTTGCACCATAATATGCAAGCTCAATAGCATCCTGATATGAAAGGCTCTTTAGCTTTATTGTGTTTTCAAAATACTTGGGATCAGCATTGAGCACTCCTGGTACATCTTTCCAGATTATAACTTCTTCCGCATTCAGGGAATAGGCAAGTATGGCAGCTGTAAAATCGGATCCTTCCCGTCCCAGGGTCGTTGAAATATGTTCGGATGTTCCTCCTGTAAAACCCTGCGTAATATAAACATCACAGTCTTTAAAATTCATAAAATTCTGTACAAGCTCTTCTGTCCTATCCCAGTCAACCCTGGCCTCTCTGTATGTATTATCAGTTCTGATAATTGCTCTGGCATCAACCCAGTGGTTTGCAATGCCTGAGCTATTTAAAAAGGCTGTTACTATTTTTGAAGAAATTATTTCTCCCACTGATACAAGCTGGTCATAATCGTAATCATAATTTTCTGAATGAGGCAGGGATATTCTGTCTTTTATTATGGAAAATATATTGTTCATATTTTCAAATATTTCATTGTTTTTATCCGGGAAAAGATTTTCAACTATTTTTAAATGAAAGTCTTTTATCAGGTTAAATTCTTTTTCTATATTTTCTCTGTTATAGTAACAGGCATTGAGCAATCGCTCAAGGGCATTGGTTGTTTTGTCCATTGCAGAAATTACAATTGCAAGTTTATGATTTTTAAAAAAACTTAAAATTTTGACCACATTGCGTACAGAGTGTGCATCTTTTACTGAAGCTCCTCCGAATTTTAAAACTTTAATCATTATGCACCCCTGTTTTAATTTCGTAAAAATGCCTAGTTTGCTTCATTGCTTCTGAGCATTTTATCCAGGTTGAATACTTCAAGGCTAAATCGGTCAATAATTTTATTTAGATTATCAGACATTGTATTTAGATCTGAATAAAAACTTTCGATTTTTGTTATCATATCACCATAGGTTATTATCCCTTCCCTGTTCTCAGCTGTTACCTTGTCAATCATGCCTGCATACTTTACAGAAAGATTAAAATATTGAAGCAGGCTTTCAAGATTTTTACCATGGGACTCGATCATGCTTTTTAAATCATCAAGAAAGGTTTGGCTTAGAACCATTATATCAATGATCTCATCAAGAACTACAGAAGTATCAGTTATACTTACAGCTGTTTCTATTATCCGATCAACAGATGTCTGTATTATTCCCCCTATTTCTTTTGCTGAATTTATGCTATTGTCAGCGAGTTTAGAGACTTCATCTGCCACAACACCAAAGCCTCTGCCATGCTCTCCTGCCCGTGCAGATTCTATTGCGGCATTAAGAGAAAGAAGAGCAGTTTTATCAGCAATATCATTTATAGTGCTGGATATTTCTGCAATTCTGGTAGTAGCGTCTTTGAGTTGGCCTATTGTTTTTCCTGCACTGTCAAGCCTGGTTCTGCATTTTTGCGCAAGTTCACTTATCAGCTTTGAGTTTTCTTTGGCAGTGTCGCCTGATTTCATGGTGCTGATAAATTCTTTTTTAAGCCCATCTACAAGCTTTAGCCCCTGCTCATTAAAGTCGAGTTGTCCCTCTGTGTTTATCTGTATCATTTCAAAAGATTCTATTACCTTTGAAGATGTATCCTTTGTAACCTGAAAAACAGGGGATTGCTCATCTATGGCTTTATCTATCTCTGTTGTGAATTGTTGCAAAAATTCAGTTGTGCTAAAAACCTCTTTTACCAGATTCCCTGCCTCATGTATAAGAAGCTTTATTCTGTCCCTTTCATTTTTTATAACATCTCCACTCTGTTTAATTGTGCTGGATTTTTCCCAGTTGGAGTATCTAAGCCTGTCCAGTACATAAACAAAAACAAGAGTAAATACTATAATTGAAGTCATATCTGTAAGAGTGTATTTCTCTCTGTAAGTACTAATCCCCAGGCCATGCATATTGGCAATAAGAAAAAAGAGAGTAATTGAACTGGCTGTCATTAACCAGAGGATGTATCGATTAATAGGAGCCACAATAATCATTATGAGAATAAAAGAGTATCCAGCCATATATACCGGATCACCGCCTGTGAAACCAGTGATAATTCCTGTTGCTATTTCCAGATAAAAGCCAAGAGCTGCAAGAAGAAGCATGCTGTTTCTTTTTAGTACAGGAATAAACTGAAAAGTAAATATAAAAAATGAAAATACTGATAGCCCAATACGTAATAATATTATACTCTCTCTGTCCGGGAATATTGCCCTGTCAAGGGGGATATAGTTTATCCATGCAAAAATGCATATAAGTGAAGCTGGAAATACAACCAGATTGCTCTGGTAATTTAACTCGCCTGAGTATGTGTCAGGGAATTTTTCCCTTTCCCAGAAAATTAATGATTTTACCTTGTTTAACATAATTGTCGCCTGTGGAAATTTTTTTTTAAGCCTTAATAGTTTGATAAAATCCCTAAAGGATTTTTTTGTTCCTTGTTAAGTGATCTTATTTAAAATAAGCAGGAGGATATTCTTTTATATTAAATCATTTAATTCATAGCCTTGTTTTAATATATACAGAAAAGAGTCAGTTTTTTCAACTCTTTTTTAACCTTAATAATTATAATTTTTTCATTCTTTTTCTTTAATATAGCAGTTATAAATATTAAAGGCTGCATTGATAAACATGCAAGGCTTATATGCCGAAGTATTAATAGGGAATAATTTTTTTGGAGAGAAACATGATGAAAAAAATATATGTAGCAGTCTTTATAATAATAGTATCTGTTTTAGGGTCACAGGCTCAAAATCGATTTTATGATATGCACAGGGGAAGGGTGGAAAAACAGCGCAGTAAGGATCTGTCAAATAAAAAAGCTGTTTTAAGGGAGGTTAAGGGTTTTTTAGGGGAGATGAACAAAAGCATTGAAAGCGAAAATGGTTTTCATCTTTCTCTGCCTCTTGATGAAAAGGAGATTACTGGAATAACCGAAGAGCATGTGCATTACAAAGGCGCAATACCCCCTGTTATTTTTGGATATGTAAACACAAAATCTTTAAACATGAGATCAGAGGATGATAAAAATAGCGCCTTGATTACAAAGCTTGGCTTTCAGGAAGAGGTGGAAATTCTTTTCCAGTCAGATAAGGTGGAAACAATTGATTCTATCACCTCTCCATGGCTGCTTGTAAAAAAAGGAGATGGGAGCGAAGGCTGGGTTTTTGGAGGTTATATTTCAGATAAAATTCCATTGCAGCCTGATAAGGATGAAAATATAACAGACTGGGGAATGATTATTCCTGCTTCAGGGCGAATAAGCAGCAGGTTTGGCTACAGAGTGGATCCTATAACTAAAAAAAGAGGTTCTTTTCACAAGGGTATAGATATTGCTGCTAAAATTGGCACTCCTGTTTATGCTGCTGAAAAAGGGGTTGTTGAAAAAACCGGATTTTACAGCAACGGCTATGGGAACCTGATAGTTGTGAAGCATGACAAGGATCTTGCAACATATTATGGTCATCTTTCAGAGATACTTGTTAAAAATGGACAAAGTGTAAGCAAGGGAACTTTGATTGGTAAAGTAGGAAATACCGGGCGTTCCACTGGTCCTCATCTTCATTTTGAGGTACGAAAAGGGGGAGAGGCCATGAATCCTGAGGAGTTTTTTGTGCATTAAAAGTTTCTGCTTTGAATACAAATATTTCCAATATCTGGAAAAAATATTGATTTTTAATAGCAACATCAGGTATAAACTATATTATTGTTGATTTAAGTATTCTTAGATTCAAGTAATAAGTGCAACACCTTTATTTAAAAACCGTTCCGTT
>CAYTLM010000051.1:0-12429 GCA_964438485.1 uncultured Leptospirales bacterium
CTGGATCGATATCAGCGATTTACAGTGCGGTATAGAAAATGGATTTATGCATTTTTGGAAATGGAAGATAGTTTTACCACCCAAATGGAAAACAATTTTACCAGGGCATCTGAAAACACAATTCCCACCCCTATGAAAATACCTTCCCCAAAGATCCGGAATGAGCCACCTTTTTTATATAAAATAAATTGCTTTGTTTAACAAATGTCGCATAAGTAAGGCCGTTGAACAAAATGACCACAAAAAAATTTAGAAGCGGGTGCCCTGCCTGCATTTTAAAGAAAAATAATTGACAATATTGACGTTTCACGTTATTATAAATCATGATACAATCATTTAAATGTAAAGAGACTGAAAAGATATGAAATCAGGAATATTCAAAGAAATTTTCTGAAGATATCCAAAGAGTTGCTTTAAGAAAATTGTTCATGATTCAAAGAGCAAAAGAATTAAAAGATTTGATGGCTCCGCCAGCAAATAAATTAGAAAAGCTCAAAGGTGATAGAAAAGATCAATATAGCATTCGAATAAATGATCAATATCGTATCTGCTTCCAGTGGGAAGATTCAAATGCTTATAATGTTGAAATAATTGATTATCATTAAAAAGGTAAAAAAATGAAAAAGATAAAGAATATACATCCAGGTGAAATATTACAGGAAGAATTTTTAGCAGAATATAATATCACAGCTTATAGACTTGCTAAAGATACACATATTCCAGCAACAAGAATTTCTCAGATTATAAAAGGCAAAAGGAGTATAAGTGCAGATACAGCTTTGAGATTTTCAAAGTATTTCGGGACAACTCCTGATTTTTGGATGGGTCTTCAGATAGAATATGATTTAAGAGAGGAATTAAATATAAAGGCAAAAGAAATAAAAGCTATTAAAAGTCTTTATGAAATACAGCAAACATTATAAATTTATAGGTTTAGAAAAAGAAATAACAGATTCACTTTTTAATTGGCGTGCGCCAAATCAGCCAGATGATTTATGTTTTTTGAAAAGGAATAATGAATGGCTTGTTAATACATCTCACGAGTGTATCTGTGATATTATTACGGAAAATTTAATTTAAGAATTTCTCCGGAATTACATAGAGAAATTGCAATAGCTTCAACCAAAAATAATATGTCTTTGAATAAATTTGTTGAGAAAGCACTTATCAATGAACTATCTCAAATATTATTCTCTCCACCCCCTGCCGTTCAGCCTTCACCATATCCCTTTTAGAGTTAAAAACTTCTTGCTTTTAATGAACCTATTGTATATAAAATTAATTGCTGTGGTTAGGAAACGTCGCATAAGCAAAACGTTATGCGACAGCGATTGAAAATTTATTAAATAAAAATATAGGAGTAAATGGAAATGGATACTAATACTATAACTTGTCCACACTGTAAAAAGAATTTTGTTCTTACTAAAGTAATCACTAGCCAGATTGAAGAACAATTAAGAACCGAACATGAACAAGAAATAAATCTGTTGAAGAAAAAGCAAGAAGACAATCTGATTAAAGCTCAACAAGAAGTAGAAAAGAAAATAACTGAAAGACTCGAAAAACAATATGAAACTGATTATCAAAAAATCAAAACTGACGCATTAAAAAAAGCAAAAAGAGAGTTGAGTGAAGAACTATCAGATAAAGACGATGAGATAGCAGAAATTAATAAAAAGTTACAGTCATATAAACAAAAAGAAAAAACATTATTAAAAAAAGAGCGAGAATTGGAAGATGCTAAACATTCATTAAATATTGAATTTCAGGAAAAACTAAATAAAGAATTAAAAAAAGTATATGCAGACGCTCAATCCAAAGTAGAAGAAGAATTTAAATTGAAATTACTTGAAAAAGAAAAAATTATTAACGATTTAAGCAAACAAATGAAAGAAGGACAGAAAAAAGCTGAGCAAGGTTCAATGCAATTACAAGGAGAAGTGTTAGAATTAGCAATAGAAGATTTACTTTCAAAATACTTTCCAGAAGATTTAATTGAACCAGTTAGTGTAGGCAAAAAGGGCGGTGATATAATACAATCTGTAAAATTTAGCTCTGGTAAAATAGCTGGTAAAATATTGTGGGAATTAAAAAGAACAAAGAATTGGTCTGCAACTTGGATAAATAAATTAAAAGACGACCAAAGACAAATTCATGCTGAGTTAGCAGTAATTGCATCGGAAGCATTGCCTAATGATATTAATAATTTTGGTTTTAGTGATGGAATTTGGATAACTGATGTAAAATATATATTAGGCTTAGCAACTGCATTAAGAGAAAATTTAAAATCTTTAGCACTAATTAAAGTAGCAAATGAAGGAAAAACTAATAAAGCTGAAATGGTATTCAATTATCTTACAGGAACACAATTTAAACAACGAGTTGAATCTATTTTAGAAGCATATGTCGAAATGCAAGGTGATCTTGAATCTGAAAAAAGATTATTAGAAAAATCATGGTCAAAAAGAGAAAAACAAATTGAACGATTCGTAAAGAATATTTCTGGAATGTATGGTGATTTACAAGGATATGGTGCAACATTACCAAGTATTAAATTATTAGAAATATCGGAATAAAAACAATGTCAATCGTTGTCGTACACTAAAACTTATGTTCTCTGCTCCCTGTCGCTCGTTCAGGCTATGCGAAATCATGCCGGTAAAACTGCCGCGACTTCACATAAGCAAAACATTATATGCAATTAGGGCGCCAATCGTTTTTTGTTAAGGAGAATGAATTGTAAAATGAAAATAATCCCTGTGCCCCCCTTTGAGCACCAGTCATCCGTGCCGGGTGCAGATAACTTTATATATTTGAAGAGGAATTATTAATGGATAAGATTAAAATACTAGGGTTTATTTCACCTGTTGCAAAAGATCGAGATGACTTTAATGAATTTGAAATATTTGGACAAGAAATAAAAGGAAATAATAATTTATTTTCAACACTGAATAAAATTTATGATAAATCATCAAAGGAATGTGATATTCAAATTAGATTTATTTCACAGAATATGAATCAAAACAATGAAGTTAGAAACCAGATAATGACTATCGTAAACAAATTTACAAAATCAAATTGTATTCCATTAGTAAAATCGTTAGCTCTGCTAACAGACCATAAAACCAAAGAAGGTTTAGTATTTTTTATTATAGGTGTTATAAATGGTATAACTCGTTTACTTATAACCAGATTCCCTTCTGAAACTGGCATTACTGTACAACAAAATGGTGGTTATCTCAACTTTACTGTTATAGATGAGGTGTTCTTAAAAAATTCTCGCAAATACAAAGCGGTTTATTATGATTCATCTGATGATTATTGGGTTGGAAATGCTGTTGATAAACAAATTAACGACAGTGCAGGAAAAGTTAAAGAAATATCAGATTACTGGATAAAGGATTTCTTACAATCCGAATTAAAAATAAATTCAAAACGTGGAACATCTATGCTAGCAAAAGCTGTTAGAAAGACTATTACTGAAACTGATGACGATAATATCAAAGCAGAACTAATCAGTGCAACACAGGTTATGAAAAATATTAATGCACGTATGATTTCAATGGAGACTTTTTTTTCTACTCTCAATCTATCTGAATCAACAAAAAGAGAAGTTCTCTCAAAAATTGATAATTCAAGTATTTATAATGTTACATTTGAATTCGATAGTGTAGAATTTGAGAATAATTGTAATTACTTAGTCAATATACTTGATACTGGTGCAATTATTATGGCACCAGCTTCTGAATTTAATGATGTATGGCAAAAAGAATCTGTTGCAGAAAGTGACGTGTGTAGATATTCAACTCAAGGTAAAACTATAAAAGAAAAAATTAGCAATAGAGTATAGACAATGGATAGTATTATTACGCAATATTCTACAATTTATCCATCTCTTGTTAAACTTGCCGAGGATCTAAAAAAGAATTTGGAAGAATATCTTTCACCAATGCCTCGCATAGATCGAATCACTGCAAGAGCAAAATCAATTGAACGTTTTTCTAATAAAGCTAAAAAGGAATGCGATGGAAATTTAAAATATTCCAATCCGTTGGTTCAGATACAAGACCAAATTGGTGCAAGGATAATCACATATTATCTTTCTGATGTAGAAAAAGTTGCTGAAATTATACATAAGTATTACGAACCTATAGAAGAATACTATAAAAAACCTGACCGCCATGATGCTTTCAGCTATACAAGTAAACATTTTATTCTATTTATACCCGATGAATTGAGAACATGGGATTCTTCTATACAAATGCCTGTTTTTTTTGAACTCCAGATAAAAACCCTTTTCCAACACGCTTGGGCAGAATCAGAACACGATTTAAATTATAAATCATTATCTGAAGTAAATATAGATGATAAACGGGTAATAGCATTCTCCGCAGCTCAGGCTTGGGGTGCTGACAAAATATTTGATGATTTATTTATCAAATACAATAATCCTGAAAACGGAGAAAAGAGAAAATGAAACTCACTGACAATGAAAAACGTGAAATATTAAAACTCATAGAGGCTGACAAACCCCTACCCGATAAATACCGCTTTCTCCTTTTTGACGACAAGCGCGAGGTGGAACTCATCTGGAACGGCAAGACCAATGAGGTGACAAATTTTGTCCTTCCCTTTCAGGTAATCGAACAGGTTGATGAGCCGAGAAGCGGCGCAGGAGAAAAGAAAAGCACTACTATAAAAGAAGTTTTCGGGAAAAAAGGCGCCGCTTCAAAAGCCCAGGACGAGGATGAAAAATATCAGGGCTTCCTTTTTGATGAACGAGGCCGACAGAAAACCGGATGGACCAACAAGCTCATCTGGGGCGATAACAAGCTTATTTTATCAAGCCTGAAAAACGGCCCAATTCGAGAAGAAATAGAAAAGGCTGGCGGCATAAAGCTCATTTACATTGACCCTCCCTTTGACGTTGGCGCTGACTTCTCAATGGATATTGAAATTGGCGACGAGACATTTACGAAACGGCCCAATGTGCTGGAAGAACTGGCTTATCGCGACACATGGGGAAAAGGTGCTGATAGTTTTATTGCCATGATTTATGAACGGCTGGTGCTGATGCGGGATTTGTTGGCCGAGGATGGGAGTATTTATGTTCATTGTGATTATAGAGTTAATAGTTATATACGAATGGTATTAGATGAGATATTTGGTAAACAGTGTTTTAAAAATGAATTAATATGGTATTATGAAACTTATCAAGGTGCCGTTAAAGTCTATTATCCCAGGAAACATGATACATTATTCTTTTATACAAAATCAGATAACTACGATTTCTACTTACAATATACAGGGAACCCAGAAGATTCAATAAACTTTAAAAGATGGGAAAACTTTATAGTTGATGGTAATAAAATTAAAGGTTCTAATTATCCAAAAACAGATTCAAGATTTACCATCAGACTTGAAAAATGGATTAGAGATAATGACAGAGAACCGAATGATGATGATATTATTTTTGAAATAAAGACTATGGCTGCAAATTCTGTATGGCGAGATGTCAAACCAGTTGACCCAAAGGACTTAACGCAAAAAATAAATTATCCAACCCAAAAACCCGAAGCCCTGCTCGAGCGCATAATCAAAGCCAGCTCCAACGAAAACGACATTGTAGCCGACTTCTTCTGCGGTTCCGGGACCACCGCAGCCGTAGCTGAAAAACTGAACCGCAAGTGGATCGTCTCCGACCTCGGAAAGTTCGCCATCCATACAACTCGAAAACGCATAATTCAGATACAGCGCCAGCTTAAAGACGAGGGCAAGGACTTTCGCGCCTTTGAGATATTAAACCTCGGCAAATACGAGCGTGCACATTACATCGGCGTGAATCTTAACCTCCGGGAAAAAGACCGTCAGAAACAGCTTGAGCAAAAAGAAAAGGACTTCATTGCCCTTATACTCAAGGCATATAAGGCTGAATCGGTTGAAAATTTTAAATGTTTTCACGGTAAAAAATCAGGCCGTATCGTGGCCGTTGGCCCCATCAATCTGCCGGTAACACGCCTATTCGTTGAAGAAATTATACTCGAATGCCGCGAAAAGCGCATATCCCGTGTGGACATCCTTGCCTTTGAATTTGAAATGGGGCTTTTCCCCAATATACAGGAAGAAGCGAAATCTAAAGGCATTGACCTTGCGTTAAAGTATATCCCCCGTGAGGTCTTTGACAGACGCGCCGTTGAAAAGAACCAAGTAGTGTTTCACGATGTATCCTATATCGAAGTAAAACCTCATGTAAAAAAGAACAGCATCGCCGTTGAACTCACCGACTTTTCTGTATTCTATTCACAGGATACTGTAGACAATGCCGCCACGTCCCTCAAAGCCGGCAAGAATAAGATTGTCATTGAAGCTGGAAAAATCATCAAAGTTACAAAAGATAAAAACGATATCGTCACCCGTGAAGTGCTTACAAAAAAATGGACTGACTGGATCGACTACTGGAGCGTTGACTTTAACTTTGAAAGCAAACGGGAAATTGTCCGCGTCAAAAACGAAGCAAGCGGAGAAATAGAAGAAAAATGGACCGGTGACTTTATCTTTGAAAATGAATGGCAGAGCTTCCGCACGAAAAAAGACCGCTCTCTTGAACTGAAAACGCCCTTTCACGATTGCTCTCCCGGACGGTACAAGGTGGCAGTCAAGGTTGTTGACATATTCGGAAACGATACCATGAAAATCATTGATGTCAGTGTGGGAGGGAAATAATGGCCTCAAAAATAGACGTTCAGGGCAAAGAAATCACCATATTCTCACAAAATGAAGAGGACTATATATCCCTTACTGATATGGTCAGGGACATTGAAAACGGCCTTGCCCTTATCGAAAAATGGCTGAGAAACAAGAACACCATCGAATTTCTGGGCATATGGGAGGAAATATACAACCCGGAATTTAATTCCCCCGAATTCGAGGGAATTAAAAATCAGGCCGGTCTTAATCGTTTCGTCTTATCCGTGAAACAATGGGTTGAAAAGACCAATTCAATCGGCATAATCGCCAAAGCGGGTCGTTACGGCGGCACCTATGCCCATAAAGACATAGCCTTTGAATTCGCTTCATGGATATCACCACAGTTTAAACTGTATCTTATAAAAGAATTCCAGCGATTAAAGGAAGACGAACGGAAGCAATTAGGCTGGGATATCCGGCGCAACCTTGCAAAAATAAATTATCGGATACACACCAATGCCATCAAGGAAAACCTCATACCAGCCGAACTTTCAAAAGCCCAGATAAATCTGGTATATGCAACAGAAGCAGACGTGCTCAATATGGCGCTCTTTGGGATCACCGCAAAGGAGTGGCGAGATAATAATCCCGATAAAAAAGGGAATATCCGCGATTACGCCGACATTTCCCAGCTTGTTTGCCTTTCAAATCTCGAAAATCTTAACGCCCATTTTATCGATGAAGGTATATCCCAGACAGAACGGCTTGTCCGCCTGAATAAAATCGCTATTCATCAGATGCGGTTACTCACAGATGAAGGCGTCAAGAAACTAAGAGGAGGCAACTGATGGCAATTCATCCTTCTTTTCCAACCTCACCTTATGAAATACTTGAACCGGATTACCGTTGGTTTCCGGCTGACGAAACGCTCAGGGAAACAAGCTATGAGAAACTACTGCCTCCCCTTGTTCATAAAATAAGAAAAGAGATAAAAAAATGGCGCGACAACAGGTATGAGGGTATATCACACGCTTCAAAGGCTCTGCTTAGCTGGTGGTTCAACACTGAACATATAATACAAAAATCAGACGGCACTATGTCCGAATTCAAGTATTACTATGCTCAGCGGGAAGCGGTTGAAACAGTGATTTACCTTTATGAAGTTGCCCAGATAAAAGATAAATACGACCTCATCAAATATGATTCGTCAGGCGCGGTATCCACCGGCATGTTCGATGAAGACTGGCTCCGACTCGTTTTGAAGATGGCAACGGGCAGCGGGAAAACAAAGGTCATGAGCCTTATTATCACCTGGTGTTATTTCCATAAAACCTACGAGGAAGATTCAAAACTATCTACCAACTTCCTTCTTATAGCTCCGAACATCATTGTACTTGACCGCCTCCGCTCAGATTTTGACGGCCTGAAAATATTCTGGAGCGATCCATTACTGCCTGATAACGGTTATGAAGGGCATAACTGGCAGGACGATTTTCAGATGACACTGCACATACAAGATGATGTTTCGATAATCCGAAAAACCGGCAACCTGTTTCTTACTAATATTCATCGGGTATATGCGAGCAGTGATACTGAACCTACCTTTGACGATGAAAACCTTGAAGATTATTTTCTCGGAAAACGTCCAGTTGGGAAAACAACAGACTCAAAGATTGACCTTGGAATTATCGTCCGCGAAATAGATGAACTTGTTGTTTTAAATGATGAAGCTCATCATATACATGACAGCCGGCTTGCCTGGTTCAAATCAATCGAAGATATACATAATCGTCTGAAGCAAAAAGACCATTTTCTATCACTGCAAATTGATGTAACCGCCACGCCGAAACACAACAACGGCGCGATATTCGTTCAAACAGTCTGTGACTATCCACTTGTAGAGGCAATAACTCAAAATGTAGTTAAACATCCTGTTCTGCCGGATTCAGCAAGCCGGGCAAAACTAGCCGAACGAAAAAGTTCCAGATATACCGAAAAATATGCTGATTACATAGCACTTGGCGTTGAAGAATGGCGAAAAGCCTATATCGAGCATGAAAAAATCGGTAAAAAGGCCGTACTTTTCATCATGACCGATGACACAAAAAACTGTGATGATGTCGCCGAGTATCTTGAAGGAACTTACCCTGAATTTAAAAGTTCAATTCTTGTCATTCACACAAAAAACAACGGTGAAATATCAGAATCTGATTCAAAAAAGGATAAAGAGGAGCTTGAAAAACTACGTAAAGCCTCAAATGAAATCGATAGCTGGGAAAGTCCCTATAAAGTAATCGTTTCAGTCCTGATGCTAAAAGAAGGCTGGGACGTGCGTAATGTAACAACCATTGTGGGACTGCGGGCATACGCGGCTCAGAGCAACATTCTTCCAGAACAGACCCTTGGTCGCGGTTTACGGCGTATGTACTTTGGTGCCGATACAACCGAATACGTCAGCGTCGTGGGTACGAATGCTTTCATGGATTTTGTAGAATCCATAGAAAGCGAAGGTGTTGAACTTGAACGTAAACCTATGGGACCGGGCACCGGCCCTAAAACGCCAATTATCATTGAGATTGATAATGAAAATACAAAAAAAGACATTGATAAACTCGATATTGAAATTCCGGTCATGACTCCTCGTATTTACCGAGAATATAAACGCCTTGAAGACCTTACACCTTCATCATTTGGCAATAAACGGGTTGAATACAAAGAGTTTTCTGAAGAAGAAAGAAGAGAAATAGTTTTTAAAGACATCACAACAGGAGAAATTAATCATACCACATTACTTGATTCAAATGCCGTTACAGATTATCGAAGTGTCATTGGTTATTTTACGCAAGTCATTATGAAAGACCTGCGACTTATTAGCGAATATGATGTTCTTTATGGAAAGGTTAAAGATTTTGTTTCCAATCATCTTTTTAATAAAACGGTTGAAATAGATGACTTAAACACTCTTCGTAATTTATCAGAGCTTGAATCAACAAAAACAATCATTGAAACATTCAAAAAGAAAATAAATGAACTTACCATACTTGATAAAGGCAGTGCGGAAATAAGAGACTACATTAAACTTAAACAAACACGGCCATTTGTTGTTAAAGAACAGGGTTTTTTAATCCCACAAAAAAGTATTTTCAATAAAATTATCGGCGATAGCCATCTTGAACTGCTTTTTGCTTCTTTCCTTGAAAAATGCTCTGATGTAATTTCTTATGCAAAGAACTATCTTGCCGTACATTTTAATATTGATTATGTAAACTCTGATGGGAATATATCAAATTACTATCCAGATTTTATTATAAAGATTGACCCAAAGACTATTTATATAATCGAGACAAAGGGCCTTGAAGACCTGGATGTACCTTTGAAAATGGAACGTTTAAAAAAATGGTGTGAAGACATCAATCAAACTCAGAAAAAATTCCATTTCGATTATATATTTGTTGATGAAGAAGACTTTAATAAATATAAGCCTGATTCTTTTTCAGGTCTTGTATCAAACTTTAGAAAATATAAAGACAATTAGGAATACCGCCTTCGAGCGTTCGTGCGCCCGGTGAACAAAGGGCATGGGGTTGATTTTAATAACTTAAAAATTATGCACGAATATTACAATACAGGGGTTAGACTTTGTAAAACAGGGAACTAAAAAGTATAGTTTTATACAAAAACATATTCGATAAAAAAATCGAGAGGAGAGAGATACATGAAAAAAAGAACTTTTATCGCTCTAGGCGTGCATATTGTATTGGCTGCTGCGTTAAGCGTTTATCTGGTTTTCTTTCATGTGGATTCAAGTGTTCAGGAGCTAATGGACTCTGATACCAGAATTGTAATCGACAGCCAGGAGAAGTTTGACGAAGCGATTAAGACTGATGGACGCATATATGCACTAGGCAAAATACGTGGCACTATCAACGTTTCGGACATTTCTCTTGATGACCTTGTGTTTCGTGGAAACGACAAAGAGAAGAAAGTACAAAAAATAAAAAGCTATCTCAACGGTGACTATGTTTACATCGACTTTTTCAGCGAGAGACTCTCAGAAAAAACCGTAATAGAAAGAGATACCCTTAGGGAAGGAAAATATGAAAGGAAATATGAGATTGTCCGTGAACCCTATGCCCATTTGGAGTTATACGATACTTTCAGCTTTTATGGGTATGTGTTCACAAACACCGAGGATCTGATGCATTCCTTTTACAATCAGATGAAATCCACCTTCATAAAAGGAAAAGCTAAAGATCACGTTATATCGGCAAAATATATTCCTGATGAAGAACCGATGTGGCTTGAGTTCACGGTAACAAAAGGGCAAATCGATATGGACAGCGTGGGGATTCATAGCACAAACAGCGGATTTGATTATACTGCTAGAGCGGCAACCGGCGATAATTCGCCACTGGATATAGTGTTCGGCGTTTTATTATTAGCAGCCATTTCTTTTGGTATAACGATAGCTATTCTAAGAAGATTCTAACTCCCTGGTATATATTGATTTTTAAGCTTGTTGTGCAAAGGATGTCCGGCTTGTGGAACTACAGGAATTAATCGAAGTATTGCTTGAACCAAATGAAAATAATCTTTTATTCTCTAAAGATAAAAATCAATATTATCTTTTTGATGAGTTTATAGACGATATTCAAAAAGCATATTCACAAACAACTTTAGATAAAACAGATGATAAAAAAATTCTACAAATAATAGAATTGCTTATTAAGATTGCAGATGACACTATATTAATTCCATATTATTATAATGGAATAACTGTTTGGAAAGATAAACATAAAAATATAGTATCTGATACCAATATATTTTTTGAAAAATATATTGAAAGTTCTGATTATTGGAAATCTGTATTAAAAATAGCTGAAACAATTGAATTTCAAAAGTAAAAGCCTGACTGCGTATTTATGAAGCTAAGCCATAAGTAATTTTTGGCAACCCACAACAAGTTTTTTGCAAAAGGTTATATGCCGCTTTAGGATATCGCAATGAAGGTAAATTTCGACATAACTGACAATCATGTTTTAACTGTTGCAGGACGACATATTGACTTGCATAACAATTTTGATTTTATTGGTTTTGACTACAACACATGGAAGGCCTAAGCCAAGACCATTAAGGAAATGACGCGGTTATGCTAAAAGGACAGTAAAATGGACAAATATATAATAGACATAATTGAAAGAATGTCGGATACCAGCGACAAAATTATGCAAGCAGATTATGACAGTTCTAAAACAATTTCCTGGAATGCTTTAAGAGAAGCAGAAAAAATTGATAATACAGACTTCATACCACATATAATTTCATTTATTGACAATACTAAAGATAAAAAGAAGCGAGATAGCGCATATTTTCTTCTTGGACACATCGCAAAAAACACCAATGATACGGCAGCGTTGAGTTATTTAATTCAGCGTGTTTCCAAAGAAACGGACAAATACATTATTTCATCACTTCTTGACAGAATTGCCGATATTAAAAAACCAATTGGAACTGATTTACAGACCTTAATTAATTTGACTAAAAGCGACAAATGGTTAATCAGACATAGTGCCATTCAGTCTCTAAATAATTCGGCTGACATACTTGCTGAGACAGCTTTAATTGAAATCCTTGATAATTCTGATGACCAATACAATTTAACTTATTCCAACGCAACATTAAGCAGAATTGGAACAAAGAGAGCTATTCCCCATTTGGAAAAACATCTGAAAAGCAGAAAAA
>CAYTLM010000052.1:0-12171 GCA_964438485.1 uncultured Leptospirales bacterium
TGTGGTAAAAACTGCCGTGGTCTTCTGGATAAGACGTCACATTGACGGAACCGCTTTTGAATTTTTTAAAGGTCTTGAACTCCTTTTAAAAACTTACGACTCTGCGTTTAAAAGGATTGCCGACTCTACAGATTGGAAACGTTCCTGAATCTTCAGGGAACCTTTAGAACCGCGTCCTGGTGGGCCGCGTTCTCAGGATGAGGTTGATGCAGGCTCAGGCACAGGAAGTACCGAAAAGAGCCTGCCTCTCCGCACTGATAGGGCTTTGGGAACTGAACTTTATCCATTTTTTCAGAAAATTAACTTATACTAAAAGATCATAAAATTATTCGCCAAAGGTGGATACAAAAAAAACTATGTTTTGATGATGTCTGCTTAAACCCTCCATGCTATTCGATTTTTGTGATACCCCGCAGCAGTAAATAAAAGTATATAATAAAATCCTATAAATGTAATTCCTCAAACCCGGCTATATATTGATTGACAAAGGGAGAGTGAGGAGGTATATTTTATTTGTATGATTAATGAAAAGATAAGGTTGCTATATTTATGAAAAAGACAGCATTATCCAAAATAATATATTGTTATCTTGATGCCTGTTGTTTAAACCGTCCATTTGATGATCAAACTCAGGATAGAATCAGAATTGAAGCTGAATCAGTAATCATACTGCTTAAACTTTCTTTCACCGGAAAAATAAAGTTTATTGGAAGTGATGTTCTTAAACATGAGATAAGTAAAACACCCGATCCTTTGCGGAAATCTTAATTATTATCTCTTTTGAAATATATATCAAAATTTTATTCTTTAAATGATGCAATTATTGAACTGGCTTACAAGCTGCAGAAATTAGGATTTGGGTCTTTTGATTCACTTCATATTGCAGCAGCTGAAAAATCAGGTGCGGATATTTTTATAACAACAGATGATAAGATTTTAAAACTTTACAGGAAAAATCCGGATTTATTAAATATTCGGATTGAAAATCCTATAAATATTATAAGGGAGTTTTTATTATGAAAACAGGGAAAAGAATTGAGCAGATAAGAGAAGAGGGTATAGAAGTGCTGGTTAAAAAACTTGGACCTGATGGCATGATTCGTTTTATACAGCAGTTTGATTCAGGCAGAGGGGACTATACTAAAGACAGACATGGCATCCTTGAGAGATATACAATTGATGATATTGTTAGTGAAATTGCTGAAAATAAATGAAATATAAGCGACTATATGCCTACTCGACAATCTGAATTTACAGCCATTATTGAAGCAGCGCCTGAAGGAGGATACTGGGCGATATGTCCTGAGGTTCCAGGAGCTAATGGCCAGGGTGAAACTGTGAATGAGGCAAAGGAAAGTCTTAAAGAGGCGGTTGAAATTATATTTGATGATATTAAAGGCTCGATTTTATCCATATAGGTGGGAATATGATCAATCTGAAAATTAAAAAGATCAGTCAGTCTGATCTTTTTAATTTTAGGCGTTATAAAAAAATTAATGTCAGAGACAGGCATGCAAGACCTCTCCCCGCGTCCTGGTGGGCCGTGTTCCCAGGATGAGGTTGATGCAGGCTCAGGCACAGGAAGTACCGAAAAGAGCCTGCCTCTCCGCACTGATAGGGCTTTGGGAACTGAACTTTATCCATTTTTTCAGAAAATTAACTTATACTAAAAGATCATAAAATTATTCGCCAAAGGTGGATACAAAAAAAACTATGTTTTGATGATGTCTGCTTAAACCCTCCATGCTATTCGATTTTTGTGATACCCCGCAGCAGTAAATAAAAGTATATAATAAAATCCTATAAATGTAATTCCTTAAACCCGGCTATATATTGATTGACAAAGGGAGAGTGTGGAGGTATTCCAAAAAATGGAACTATCTAGTGGATTAAAAAAATAAAGAATAAAAACAGGAAGAACCAGGTTGGCTAAAAATAAACAGAAAAAAGAAACAAAAGAAAAACCCATTGAAGTAGCTCTTTGGGAATCTGCAAATAAGCTAAGAGGCAGCGTTGAGCCTGCTGAATACAAGCATGTTGTTTTAGGTTTAATTTTCCTTAAATTTGCCAGTGATAAATTTGAAGAACATCGCCAAAAACTTATAAACGAAGGCAAAGAAAAATATATTGAAATTCCCGATTTTTATAATATGAGCAATGTCTTTTTTCTGGAAGAAATATCTCGCTGGAGTTATTTAATAAAAAAATCCAAACAGAATGATATAGCGCTTCTTATTGATACTGCTTTACACACCATAGAAAAAAATAATAAGATTTTAAAAGGTGCATTGCCGGACAACTATTTTTCCCGTCTTGGGCTTGATGTAAACAAACTGGTCTCTCTTTTAGATACCATAAACGATATTGATACAACAAAAGATCCAAAACAGGATGTGGTGGGCAAGGTTTATGAGTATTTCTTATCCAAATTTGCTCTGGCAGAAGGAAAAGGAAAGGGTGAATTTTATACTCCAAAAACAATAGTAAATCTTATAGCAGAAATGATTGAGCCATATAAGGGTATTATCTATGATCCAGCCTGTGGTTCAGGCGGTATGTTTGTACAGTCTATAAAATTTATCGAAGCCCATCATGGTAACAAACTTGAGGTTTCTATTTATGGCCAGGAATACACCAATACAACCTATAAGCTTGCCAAGATGAATCTTGCCATTCGTGGCATTTCTGCTAATCTTGGGGAAAAAGCTGCAAACACATTTTTAGATGATCAGCACAAGGATTTAAAAGCTGATTTTATCATGGCAAATCCACCCTTTAATCAAAAAGATTGGCGTGGTGAAAATGAACTTTTGGATGATCCTCGCTGGCGGGGTTATGATGTTCCGCCAAAAAGCAATGCCAACTATGGCTGGATTTTAAATATGGTAAGCAAGCTTTCAGAAAACGGAGTTGCAGGTTTTATCCTTGCAAATGGCGCTTTGAGTGGTGGTGGTGAAGAGTACAAAATTCGCAGAAAACTTATTGAGAATAATCTGGTGGAAGCGATTTTAGTTCTTCCCCGGAATATGTTTTATACAACTGATATCAGTGTAACTCTCTGGATTTTGAATAAAAATAAAAAGGATCAAAGCAAAAAAATTGGTGAAGAAATCCGTAAATACCGCAATAGAGAAAAAGAAATACTATTTATGGATTTACGTCAGATAGGTGAACCTTTTGAAAAAAAATACACTCAATTTTCTGATGCTCATATTCAAAAAGTAGCAAAAACCTATCATCAATGGCAATCAAAAAAAATTGAAAATATCCCTGAATTCTGTTACTCAGCCTCGCTTGAAGAGATTGTTAAAAAGGATTTTTCCCTTGTGCCAAGTAAATATATCGAGTTTGTAAATCGTGATGAAAATATCGACTTTGATGAAAAGATGAAAAGCTTGCAGGCGGAGTTTGCCGAGCTTTTGCTGCAGGAGGAGCGGTCAAAAGCAGATCTTTTAGCTGTCTTTAAGGAGCTTGGGTATGAGATTAATCGAGGTGAATAATGACAATCTATAAACGACTTGGTGATTATATTGAACTGGTTGATGAACGAAATAGTGATAATTCTATAAGTATACTTTTAGGAATTAATATCGATAAGTATTTTATGCCTTCTGTTGCAAATATTGTAGGAACTGATTTGTCGAAGTATAAAATAGTAGAAAAGAATCAATTTGCCTGTAATCGAATGCATATTGGAAGAGATGATAGAATACCTATTGCTATTTCACAAGATGACGAAGATTTTATTGTTTCACCAGCCTATGATGTTTTTCAGGTAAAAAACTCTAAAATTCTTCTTCCTGAATATCTGATGATGTGGTTTTATAGAAAGGAATTTGATAGAAATGCTTGGCATCATACAGATTCAGATGTTAGAGGAGGTTTATCTTGGGAAGATTTTTGCGATATGAAATTTCCTGTTCCTTCAATTGAAAAACAAAGAGAAATTGTTGCTGAATATAATGCTGTACAAAACAGAATCGATCTGAATAATAAAATGATCCAAAAGCTGGAAGAGACTGCTCAAGCGATTTATAGGGAGTGGTTTGTGGAGTTCAATTTTCCTGATGAAAATGGAAAGTCCTATAAGGATAATGGTGGAGAGATGGTCTGGAACGATGAGATGGAGAAAGAAATACCAGTTGGGTGGAGAGTTGGGAAGTTGGGGGACATTGTAGAAGCTAATCCAGAAACCTTGACAGACAAAGACCATTTTGATTCGATTTTTTATTTAGATACTGGCAATATAACGAATAATAAGGTTGATAATTTACAAGAATTAAATGTAAATGACGATGTTATCCCTAGCAGAGCAAGACGCAAAGTTAAAAACAATGATATTATTTTTTCTACAGTAAGACCGAGTTTAAAACATTATGGAATGCTGCGAAATCCAAAAGCTAACCTTATAGTATCTACAGGATTTTCTGTTTTAAGAGTAAGGGATTTAAGTGTGTTTCCTGAATTAATTTACTCTTTTATAACAGATGATAACATCTTAGAAATTTTACAAGCAAAAGCAGAAATGAGTGTTTCAACATACCCCTCTATTACCACTGATGATATTTTAGGCTTACATTTTTGTGTCCCCATGGAAGAAATCTTAGAGCCCTCAAGGCTTTTTTTTAAAACTCAAAATGAAGCTATTCAACTCAAAAACGCTCAAAACCAAAAGCTTGAGGAGCTGAAAGAGATATTGCTTTCAAGATTGGCAAATAAGGAGAAATAACATGAAAGAAACTTTTTTTGATCCATCTGAATATATTCGTAATCTTCAGCAACTATTAGTGTCAGATAAAAAGAAAATCGGATTTCTTTTTGGAGCTGGAACTTCATTAGTTATAAATCCTACAACAAAAGAAGCATATGTTCCAGCAATTACAAAAATGACGGAGTTTGTTGAAAAAGAAATTTGCAAAAAAGAAAAACATAAGGAAGCTATTGAGCAAATAAAAATTGAATTAGGCGATAAATATACCATTGAAACATGTTTATCTAATTTAAAACTCAAAAGGCAAATAATAGGAGAAAGCAGTTTAAATGGATTAAAAAAATCAGAAATTGATGAGTTAATTTCCTTAATAAGAGACAAAATCAGAGAGTTGGTTAGTGTTCATGATAAAAAAGAGGAAATTGATGCTAGTAAGCTGGTGCATTCAGATTTTGCGGAATGGATAGGCAAGGCTGATAGAAAATGTGCTGTTGAAATATTTACAACAAATTATGATTATTTATTTGAAATGGGTTTAGAACATAAATGTATCCCTTATTATGATGGGTTTACAGGCAGCTATCAGCCTTTCTTTAATGGAGAATCCGTTGATGATATGTCTTTCTTGCCTACCCAAACAAAACTATGGAAGATTCATGGTTCCTTAGGGTGGCATTATGATGAAAATATAAAGCGTATATTGAGAAAAAATTCAGATAGTAAAGATATATTGATTTATCCTTCCACTTTAAAGTATGACCAATCACGAAAGCAGCCTTATACAGCTTTAGGAGACAGATTAACAAACTTCATCAAACAAGATGATACATTATTAATAGTCTGTGGTTATTCTTTTGGGGATGAACATATTAATGAAAGAATAAATACAGCTTTGTCATCTAATTATTTAAGTCATATTTATGTGCTTTATTATGATTTAAAATGGGGCAATGATGGTAAAAAAAGCAATACTTTAAGTATAGATAGTCCTATTGCTAAAATCGCTTTGTCTAATAGTAAAATTTCATTATTTGGATCGCGTTCAGCTGTAATCGGAGGCGTTTTTGGCAGATGGAAGCTCAAAAGAGAGCCAGACAAAGACGATTCAATCAATATCGACTCGTATTATGATGAAGATGTATATAATAGTGAGGATGATGAAAAAAATAAGGAAATAAAGCAAAATTGGTCTGGAGAAGGAGAGTTAATTCTGCCTGATTTTTCAAGATTCGTACAGTTTTTAAAGAAAATGGTATTTCCTATTATTACGGGGTCTGGTAATCATGAATAAACAAACAGAAATTGGGGAAATTATAAGTGTTAGTGGTAATGTTATTACCGTACAACTTTCAGATACTATAAAATCAAATATGCCAGTTATAAATGGCATTGTATATAGAATTGGTCAAATCGGTTCTTTTTTGAAAGTACCATTAGGCTATTGTAATTTATTTGGTGTTGTTACTCAAATAGGTGCATCTGCAATACCCGAAAGACTTAAGTTAGAAGAAGATTTTTCCAAATTAAGTAATAGACAATTTTTGAATATAGCACTTATAGGAGAGCAAAGTGGAAGAAAATTTGAAAGAGGAGTTTCGCAATCACCAACAACAGGAGATAAAGTTCATTTAGTTACCATAGATGATTTAGAGGTTATCTATGGTGGATATAATGAATTAAATTCAATTACAATTGGTAATATTAGTATATCAGAAAGCCTTAATGCAAAACTTGATTTAGATAAACTAGTTTCTCGGCATTGTGCAATATTAGGATCTACTGGAAGTGGGAAATCAAATGCCATAGGTGTTTTGCTGAAAGCGATTGCGGATAAAAATTTTAAAAGTTCTCGAATTCTTGTAATTGACCCTCATGGCGAATATAATAGTGTTTTAAGAGATAAATCGATTGTATATAAAATAAGGGCTGATGAAAATAAAGGAGAAAAAGAACTGTATATTCCTTTTTGGGCTCTGCCATTCGATGAATTGATGAGTATCTTTTCAGGAAGCATAACCGATCCGAATAAAGAATATGTCAGGTCTCATATTGAGAAAGCCAAAAAGACAGTGGTAGTGGCAGCAAAGAGTTCTATTAATGTTCAACAAGAATTAATAACTGCTGATACTCCAATCCCTTTTAATCTCAAGAAATTATGGTTTGATTTAGATGATTTTGAAAGACAGACTTACAATGTACGTGCTAAACCAGAAACAATAACAGAAAAAAAAGTTGAAGGTAATGCCAATGACTTGATTTCCAATGAATATGAACCAGCAAGTGCTGGAGGTGGAGCACCTTTCTTAAATAATCAAGCGAAAGGTATTCTCTCATTTCTGGATAGCATTCGATTGAAATTAAAAGATTCAACGTACTCTTTTCTATTTACCCCAGGCGACTTCAATCCAGATGATAGTGGGTCAGTAAAAAAGGATTTAAGCGATTTGTTATTTGAATGGCTGGGAAGCGAGAAACCGATTACCATTCTAGACTTATCTGGGATTCCTGCTGACATAATGATTTCAATATCCGGAACCCTTTTGAAGATAATTTACGATGCTCTTTTTTGGGGACAAAACTTACAAAATGGAGGGAAGGAACAACCTTTATTCATTGTATTGGAAGAAGCTCATAATTATTTGAAGACAGGAGAAAAATCAATATCATCAAGAACTGTTCAGACTATAGCAAAAGAAGGTCGAAAATATGGCGTAGGTTTAGCATTAGTCACACAGCGCCCTTCTGAATTGGATGAAACTGTATTAAGTCAGTGCGGTACAATTATAGCTTTGCGGATGAATAATGCAAGGGACAGAAGTTTTATACGCTCTGCAATTCAAGATGAATTGCACACAATGGTTGATTTATTACCTAGTTTAAGAACTGGAGAAGGGATTATTTCGGGAGAAGGAGTGAAAATACCGTCACGAGTGCAATTCTATAAATTAACGGATGCACCTAAAGGATCTGATCCAAAAGTTTCTGAAAAATGGAATAAAGAGAATAATGTAACACTAGATCAATACATACAATTATTATCTATGTGGAGAAACAAAGAAATGAAGGAGAGAAAAAAATGAGTTACCCGGAAATGCATTTTGTAAGTTCTTCAAATGTTGCTGAACTTGGTTATGACGAAGTCAATCAAATTGTTTATGTTCGTTTTCAAAATGGAACATTATACACTTATTCTAACGTTCCTATATATGAATATGAAGCGTTGAATAATGCTTCTTCAATAGGTTCATATTTGAATAGAAATTTTAAAAATGTGTATCCGTATGTAAGAATAGAATGATAAAATAGAGAATGGCTCAAATATGAAAATGCCCTATAAGTTAAGATAGATACTATAAAGAGGGACTGTGTTAGCTGAATTGAATCTAGATATAAAAAGCTGGATTTGTTACAAAAAAGTAGTTAAAGTAAACTTGGAGGCAGAGGTTGAGTCATTCGTTTTATAAAGAAGTATATCAAAACATTCATCGCTGTGTTTCGTGGTTTGGCTTGAAATGTGAGGACAATGAGCAATTTTCTAGTTTTTTGACTACTAAAGCTGCAAATCGTCTAGATGATGCCGAAGGAAGCACCGAATTTCATAATCACTTGAATGGATTACAACTTACAGGATTAGGGAAAACAGCTTTAGCCAAAGTATTAAATGCAGAACAGCCTGAAGAGCGTTCATGGGCAGCAGGAGAAGCATTGGCGGAGGCATTTCTGGAAAAAGATAAAGGTGTTGTATTTCCATGGAATATGGAAAGAGATAAAAGAAATCCTTTTGGAAGCCTGCCTGGAGCGGATATTATTGGTTTTATTGGCGAAGGTGAAGAGTGTCGTTTTGCACTGGGCGAGGTTAAGAGTTCTTCTGAAAAAAAATATCCCCCTCAGATAATGTCTGGAAGAAGTGGACATATGGGTCACCAGCTTGATGCACTTGCAAACGATTTGACCAAAATCTGCCAATTATTGAAATGGTTATTACCACGGGTAAAAAATACTCCATATCAAGATAGTTATGATACAGCTTCAATTTCATTTTTTGACTCAAATATGAAATCAGTTGTTATATTCGGCGTTTTGATTAGAGATACTTTACCGAATAAAAAAGACCTTTTTTCACGAGGTATCGCTCTTCGTAATAAATTCACTCAACCTACAACCTGTAATTTAATAGCAATATATCTGCCATGGTCTATCTGCGAGCTTCCTAAAAAAATACGAAACGGAGGTGTGTCATGAGTCATTGGCTTTTAGACAACATCTCTAAGAAAAGAGCTTCTGCTTTGAAAACAGCAGAAAAGATTCAGATTTATAAAGAATTAATTCAACAAGAAATACCTGACGATTTATTCGAAATATATGATGTAGCCAATGCACTAGAATTGGCTGTTCTTGATTTGATACTGGGAAGATTTGAGGAAGATGAAAAAAAACTGGAGTTGATGCGAGAATGTGCTGCAGATGCATTCAAGTTATTAAGCATTCTGCCATTACCAGAAGAACCTATTGGTGCATCTTATCAATTATTGCGCATGTCTTCATTGGCTGTTCTTGGAGATCGTGGCATTGATGCTTCCCGGTTGCTAAAACAGATAGAGTGGCCTGCATTACCTTTTGATTCTAATGATTGGGGTAAGTGTACCTGGTCAACGATTACTGATATCTGGTTAAGATTGATCCGAAAAAAAGGCTGGGAAGACAGAGATTTAGTCTTACAGCGTGTTGCGGACTTACGAAGTCAGCAGGAACAATATGAAAAAACATATCTTAACAATATAGGCTCAGAATATGCAAAAACTGCTGCGCTTGAGTTAATCGGTCTCTACCATTTAGCAAAAGCAGCAGAAATTATGGCATTGTTCATTACTGATGGAGTTGTTGAGGGGAATTATCAAATCAGACAATTGCTTGAAACTCATTTTGATCGTGCATTAGCAGTTTGTGAGCATGCCCGAATGCTTGAACTTGAGCCAATTACGCGATTAATAAGTGCATCTGCAATGCAAATGGTTGAAAATTCTATCTGGACAGTAACGCGTGCAGTAAACACAAAAGTAACCCAATTTGTTCGAACACTTGTTGATAAAGGGCGAGGTGATAAAGCCTTGTTCGATGTGTTACCGCCTCAGAGAAGAACTTTGGCTGAAAAAGGTTTGCTTGGCTCAAGCCGCCGAGCAGTTGTTGTAAGTTTGCCAACTTCGAGCGGGAAGACAATGATTGCTCAATTCCGTATTCTACAGGCACTTAATCAGTTTGAGCATGAACAAGGTTGGGTAGCATATTTGGCACCTACAAGAGCTCTGGTAAATCAAATAACAAGGCAACTACGCTCTGACTTTGCCTCTTTAGAAATAGTTGTCGAAAAGGTCAGTCCTGCTCTTGATGTAGATAGTGTTGAAATGGCTCTTTTAACGGAGAAATCAGAAAATCAAAAATTCCGTGTTCTTGTAACAACTCCGGAAAAACTTGATTTAATGCTCCGTCAGGGATGGGAAGTAAAAATTGGAAGGCCATTGACCTTAGTTGTAGTGGATGAAGCTCACAATATTCAATCTATACATAGAGGATTAAAGCTTGAACTTCTTTTGGCAACGATCAATAAAGAATGCATTAATGCCCAATTTCTACTTTTAACACCATTTATTAATAACGCCCGTGAGGTTGCCAGGTGGTTAGGTGGTACAAATTCCGATGATATCAGCTTAGCTATAGACTGGCAACCAAATGATCGCACTGTAGGCATTATACGAGCGATAAAAGATAAGCCTATAAACGGTCGTAGCCATGATTATGCCCTTAATTTTGAAACTGTACATACCACAAGAAAAACAATAAATACTGATGATTTGATTCTTATTCCTAAAGCAGCTGATATAGCTAAAACATACTCAAAAGCAAATAAACAAGGCATAATAGCTGCTATCGCCGCACAGTTTTTCAAAGAGCGTGGACCAGTAATAATAATGCATTCCAGACCAGATTGGGTTTGGGCACTTTCTAAACACCTTATGATTGAATCAAATAGAGAAGTGCAGATTCATCCGGATGTTAAACTGCTACAGGATTACCTGAAACTCGAATTAGGCAAACAGTTCCCTCTAATAGAGTTGCTAAATTATGGTATTGCAGTACATCACTCTGGTTTACCAGAGGAAGTTCGAACGCTTGTTGAATGGTTGTTTGAAAATTCTCATCTTAAGTTCCTGGTAGCAACAACTACTATAGCACAAGGCATAAATTTTCCGGTTAGTGGAGTAGTTATGGCTTCACATCAATATTTTAGCCCACAAGGTGCTGAAGATATGCCTCCTGAAGATTTTTGGAATATTGCTGGGAGAACAGGTCGTGTCTCGCAAGGTCAACTTGGCGTTGTAGCATTAGTTACAGATGATGAGAAAAAGGGGGAGAAACTTAAAGAATTTATCAATAATCAAACCGATGATTTAAATTCAGCTCTTGTGCAACTTGCTTTAGAGGCAGGTGATAAGTTAAGTGACCTTGAAAAAATTGTTTATAGTAAACCAGAATGGTCCAGCTTTCTTCAATATCTTGCCCACACCTACCAGCAAATGGGTAAACCAGAAAGTTATTTCCAACAAATTGAACAGGTATTGCGTGGAACATTTGGTTTTGAAAAATTGCGTACTGCCCATAATCAAATAGCTCAATCTTTGCTTTCTGGAATTGAAGCCTATACACATTACCTGCAAGAGCCAGGACAACCACTTAAATTAGTGGATAGTACAGGGTTTTCTTTACAGGCTGTAAAGACAGTATTAACGCATAAAGGAAATATCGATGAAAAATCGTGGAATTCAGAAACTCTTTATGCTTTTGGAGATACAACACTACAGGATATGATGGGAATTTTATTGCGTGTACCGGAACTACGTGATAATTTAAAAGCTGTAACAGGTGGCATCCAATCAGATGGGGATAAGTTGGCTTTGATTTTAAAAGACTGGGTTGGTGGTGCCTCAATATCTGAGATTGCGATTCGCCACTTTCAAGAGGACGGTAGCGATGATGTTGCGGCCATTACTAAATGTGGACAAAACCTTTTTGGTAAACTTACTCAAACAGTATCATGGGGTTTAGGAGCCTTGTTAGCTATTACGGGCAATGCTCTTGATGAGGATAGTTTAAAGAAACTAAGTAATTTGCCAGCAATGGCTTTTTATGGTGTAAATAGCGATGAAGCAATAATATTTAGATTGCTTGGAGTACCTAGAACGGCTGCTTCATTTATAGCTAATCAATTACAAGAACATATTGCTAAGCCACTCCCGGAATTACGAAACAGGCTTTTAATTTTGTCAGAAGCAGATTGGAATCGAGCAATTGGTGAGAATGGGAAAATATACCGTAAAGTGTGGAGGATTTTAGAGGGGCTTGAATCATGAAATTCACCGAAGATAAGCTTGAAAAAGCATTTATCGATTTATTAGCACAGGAAG